>NC_014393.1:2785882-3095424 GCF_000145275.1 Clostridium cellulovorans 743B | reverse complement strand
ATACAAATAAAATTAGAAATGAACTTATTTCTGTTGCATTAAAATTTTGTGAAATAATGGATAACAGTGGTGAACATTTCGCAGAATTTGGACTTGATTTTGCCATAGACCCTAATAAGCATTATTGGTTTATTGAAGCAAATGTAAGACCAGTTTTTAGAGGTTTTAAGCATATGGACTATGAAAATTATCTTCATATAAGACACATGCCATTACTATATGCTGCATCTTTAGCTGGTTTTGGGAAAGGTGCAAGAGATAGCGAACCAAAGGCAATGTTATAAGATAGATGTATCTAGCTGTATAGTTTCTTTGGTGGGATTTTGAAGGGGTGAAATGACGTGAAGCCTAGGTATAAAGTTATAATGGAACTCGAAAGTGAGGGAAATATATCAATTAGTCCAATTCTTGCGCAGAGAATAGGAATTGAGAACAGAAAAATTATATATGTGAAGTTTGGAATAAAATCTTATGAAGTTAAATTAAATGTATCTAATAATGTAGGAAAAGATGAAATATTACTATCGAAGGATATAATTGAATATTTAAAATTACCTTTATTTATATTCTATGAAGTGGTTTTTAATAAAGGTGAAATTATCATGGGACCATTTATAGGAATGCTCACAGAAAAAAGTGAAGAAAGGTTAAAAGAAATTATTAATAATCTTAAAAGCTATGTTTATGGATATGAAGAAATTGGCGGCGCAATTTTAATTTTTTCAACAGAAGGAATTGATCAAAGTTCCCAAACTATACGAGGTTTTATTTTTAATCCGGAGACAGAAAGCTTTGAAGAAGGAACTTATTATTATCCGGCTTCTATTTTTAAAAGAGTAGGAATGGTAAAGGAATTAAGAAATCATTTTCGCACATTTTTAGGAGATACTTTATTTAATAACTATATATTCAATAAGTGGGAAGCTCATAAGTGGCTTTGGTGCTTTGACAATGTAAAGAATCATCTTCCATATACAATATTATACGAAGTTCCAAAGGATATAAGAGATTTTTTAGCCGAATATGATACGGCTTATATAAAACCTATATATGGAAGCCAAGGTGTAGGTATAGTTAAAGTAAGGAAAAGGGGTAAGTGGTTTTTTGCTAATTATAACTGCCAAGGACAAGAAAAAGAAGAATGTTTTAAAACCATTGAAGAACTTAATACTTTTTTGAAAAGAAATATCAGTAAAAGTAGATTCATTATTCAAAAGGCATTGGATTTAATAGCTACTGACGAGAAAACTATTGATTTTAGGGCATTAATTGTAAAAGATCATTATGGAGAGTGGCGTGATATTGGAATAATCGCAAGACATGGTGTTAAGGGAAGTATAACCAGCAATATATCTACTGGTGGAAGTGCAGAACTTGCACAAATTACTTTAAAGAATATCTTAAAACTGACAGATGAAGAAGTAAGCAAGTTTAGGAAACGAATGAGTACTATAGCTATAAATGCTGCAAGAGGATTAGAGGAAAGTGGAATAAGTTGTGGCAATTTAGGGGTAGATTTAGGAGTAGATTTAAATGGAGATGTGTGGATTGTCGAGATAAATAATAGAGATCCGAACCATACGATTGCATTAGATGCTAAAGATAGGCAAATGTTTTTTAAAGTAAGGTTACAAAATATGTTATATGCTAAAAAACTTGCTGGCTTTTAGGGGGATGTGATTACGGATGTATATAAAGTATTTCTCAAATAGCTTAAAAAATGAAGTGTTTTTTTCAAAGCAGATGTTAAGTAAATTTCAGGTTATCCCGAGGAAGGTTATTTTAAATATTGGAATATGGAGACGAGAGGTCGAAGTAAAATTTAAAGATGACCTGGAATTTAATACCATTGGAATTTCTAAATATATGATAAAAGATTTCACTCTATTAGATTCAGTAGAATATGAAATACGTATGGAAGGACGTAATTTGCATATAGGTCCTGTTATAGCCTATTTAGTAGAAACTAAAAAAGAAAATATTTCTTCTAAGGATTTTCAGCGTATGCAAAATTATTATATTAATTATAAGGATATAAAAGGAATTTTATATTTTTGTGCAGCGGATCAAATTAATATTGAAAATAGAACTATTGGTGGATATTACTATGATAATAGCGGTGAAAATGATCAAGGCCAATGGAAAGAAGCGATATTTCCATATCCAGGGGTCATGATAAAAAAAAGATATATGCCTCCAAAAGTTAATGAAGATATAATAGATAAATTAGGAGATAAAATTTTCAACTCTTTCTTTTTTACTAAGTGGGATATGTGGGAGTTACTTTCACCATATGAAAATGTGAGAGAAAGCTTACCATATACAGAAAAGCTTAGTAACATACAAGCACTAGATAGAATGATAGAAAAATTTGATACTATTTATTTAAAACAGGTAAGAGGATATCAATCTAAAGGAATCTTAAAAGTAGAAAAATCTCAAGGAGGTTATAGCTTTATAGATATATTAGAAGGACCAACGACTATAAGTAATCCACAGGAAGTAGATAAATTTATTAATGAATTAAATGAAGAAAAAGCTTACATTATGCAACAAGGAATAAAGTTAAAAAAGTATCATGATAGAATGTTTGATTTAAGAGTTATCCTTCAAAAGGATAAAAGTATGGAGTGGAGTTTAACAGGGATTATTGCACGCTTTGGTAAAAAAGGAAGTATTGCTACGAAAATTTCCGGAGGCGGATTTGCATTGACAGGGTACGAGGCGCTTAAAAGAGTATTTAAGATGAATGAAAAAGAAGCATTTTTAAAACAAGAAGAGATTGCTCACATATGTATTGAAGCGTGTAAGAAGCTTGAAGGTGTTGGAAATTATGGTGATGTGGGGATTGATGTGATGGTAGATGAAAATAGAAAGGTATGGATCCTTGAAATAAATAAAACTCATGATCATAGATTTCCACTGTATTCAATAGAAGATACTGAAATGTATCATAAGGTTGTAAGTAAGCCATTGGAATATGCCAAAGCTCTTGCCGGATTTTAGGATTATTTTTTAAAAAACTTATATCTTTAAGGGGGCAGAATCAATGAAACCTTTAAAAATAACTGAAATTGCTAAGGTTGTGGGAGGTAAATTAATAAATTGTAATAAAGATATAATTCTTAAATCAGTATCTACAAGAGTTTTTGGAGTGAAGCCAGAGTATTTGTATATATATTTGACTTATAGTAAAAGTGACTATAATCCTAATCCAGATGTTGAGCAGGCTATTAAAAACGGAGCAGCAGCTATAATGGTTCCTTGTAAAATAGATTGTAAGGTACCTCAAATAATCGTTGAAAATACAGATACCGCTCTAAGGACCCTTTGTAAGCATTATAGGAAAAAATTCGATATACCTGTTATTGCAGTGACAGGAACATCTGGAAAAACTAGTACAAAAGACTTAATAGCGCTAGTTCTCAGTGAAAGATTTAATACACACAAAACATTAAGTAATGTTAATGATCTCATAGGTGTGCCTATGACAACTTTGCAAATAAATGATACACACCAAATATCCGTCATAGAGATAGGATTAAGATCCTATGGGCATATTAAAAAAGGTGTTGATATAGTGCGGCCTTCAATTGGAGTAATTACAAGCATTGGAACTGCTCATATTAGTAGCTTTGGAAGTAAAGAAAATATTATGAAGGCTAAGATGGAAGTTGCAACTTATTTTGATAAAAATGATATTTTGATTATAAATGGCGATGATCCGTTATTGTCCACTATTAAAGAAAAGCCATATAAGATAATAAGAATTTCTCTTAATGGAAAAGGGGAGTATAATGCAAAGGATGTAAGAGATTTAGGGGAAAAGGGCGTTGAATTTAAATGTGATTATAAAGGTGAAGAACATTTATTTAAGTTAAAAGTCCCAGGGATACACAATGTATATAATGCCATGTTTGCTATAGCAATTGGAGATTTGTTTGATATAGAAGTAGATGATGTAAAAAGAGGGATTGTTAAGTTTCAACCTGATAATTTAAGGGTGAATATTGTTAAAATGAAAAACAATGCCAAGATAATTCTTGATTGTTATACTTCTGAACTAGATTCAATGAAGGCAGGTATAAATGTTTTAAAATCATTTGGAGGAAATAAGAAAATTGCAGTGCTTGGAAGCATGTATGGTTGTGGAAATTTAACTGAAGAGATTCATAGAGAAATTGGAAGGTATGTTATAGGTAAATGTGATATTCTTGTAACAGTAGGTGGAAATGCTAGATATATAAATGAAGAAGCCAAAGATAAATTGGAAGGTAAACACTGTGAGACTAAGGAAGAAGCTTGTTCATATTTAAAAAATATTATACAAAAGGACGATGTTATATTGATAAATGGTGGAAGGATTTTAAAGTTAGAACAAATTGCAAATTACCTTCTACAAAACCAGTGATTAATAGTAACACAGATATAATAGATAGGCTTTAGAAAAGATAATCCAGTAGAATGTATTTTTAGCATTGGTTAGAGGGTTGTTTTAATAAATAGAGGGACTGAAATGTATTATATATGCATTTCAGTCCCTTAGTAGTTTTAGCTAATATAACTTTACATCATTGAAAAAATTTTCCCAAGAATTAAAGCGATAACCTCTATCGTCTATATAAATATCTCCCCTTGGTTTTCCAAATTTGATATCATCATATATAAAGCCATTTGCTTTTAACCAATCAATTGTAACTTTTTTTTCAAACTCGAAACGAGAAGTATGAAGAATAATTACATAGCCTAATTTTTTTAATGTCTTTATAGCTTCAGAAGCTTCTTTTACTGGAAGAAGTCTAATGTAAGATCTATTAGCTTCTTCTATAGCTAATACTCCATCTATATCCACTATTACTTTTTTACAATTACTTTTACTTATATCAATTTTTTCAATCATAATCCTCACCACTAATACTATTTATTAATACCGTTAAGTTTGTATGAACTGAAGATTTAAATATAATAATATTATTTTTTACTATAGATTGTTTAAGGAAATCAATTGCGTATTCTGGTTTAGTAAAGCATCCTGTATTTTTAATAGGATAACCATTGTCAACAGCACCTTTAATAAGAGAATCAGCCCATTTCCCAATGGCAATTAGTCTATATAACATTGCGCTTGCAGCTTTTTTTCCTACTTCATAATGAACAGACTCAGGATATTCTGTATCCTGGTAATTAGGATTTTCAAAATCACCGAGGACTAAAATTATTGGTTTACCTTGAGCAAAGTTTTGGATTTCCTCTACAAGTGCTATTGTAGAATCTGGATTAGCATTAAAGGTATCATTGATTATGCAAAAGTTCTTATTTCTCTTAACTACTTGGAGTCTATTGTACATAGGCTTAAATTGTAATAGGCCTTCCTGAATTTCTTGTTTAGAAAAGCCTAAATTAAGGCTAAGTATAATTGCAGCAAGTGCATTTAATACATTATAAATGCCAATAGTATTTATAGTACAATCAATTTCTAAGTTCCTTGTACATGCTTTGAAATGCATTTTAAAATCATCATACTGAATTTCTTTTGCCCAGATATCACAGGATTTAGACATACCAAAGGTTAGAACCTTTCCTTGATATTGATCTAGGGGAAGCTTCTTGCAGTTCTCATCATCCCCATTTATAATCACTAAACTTTCTGGAGATAAAAAACCTATAAATTCACTCTTAGCTTTAATTATATTTTCTAAAGAACCCACTGTAACAAGATGTGCACGATGAATACATGTTACAATCACATAATCAGGCTGTATGATGCTAGTAGATCTAGATATAACACCTTTTGACCTCATGCCTGTTTCTAATACAGCAGCTTGGTGCTTTGCGGTTAATTTTAGAAGATTATATGCAACACCGGAAGGTGAATTTAAGTTTTCGAAAGAAACTAAAGTATTAAGTTTAGTCCTTAGTATAGAGCCAAGCATTTCCTTTGTAGTTGTTTTACCTGAGCTCCCTATGACTTGTACGAAGGGAATATCAAATTGCTTACGATATAACTGTACAATATCTTCATACGCTTTGTTTAAATTTTTAACAAGAATGACACCAATACCTTTAGAAGAAAGATTTTTAAGGTCTATCAGATCGCAATTGTCAATAATAATTCCCGAAACCTTATATGTTTCTAATCTAGATATTAAATTATCCTTATTATTTATGTGATTTTTAATAAAATGAAGAGAACGAAATAATGGGCAGTTTGGATAACTGGAAAATCTTTCGATTGATTTATTATTATCCCAATATAAAACTATACCATCAACTAAATTAGATATTTCATCGCAAGTATATACTCTCATAATTTGAGCCTCCAAGTTCATGTTTTCAATTTTTAATATAAGCTTGTTAATTGCTTTTTTAGAAATTTATACGTATATGTTCAGTTTATGTTATATTAAGTCAAAGGTGCTATAAGGTAAAAGGGTATGTAAAAAATGAATTTTACCAAAATAAGGAATATAGGTAAGGGTTAATTAATATTATAAATTAAAAAAGATAAAAAGTGATTTATAGGTAGTGCAATGAAATCGTTATTATAAATTAAAGTAAAAAGAAACGATGTAAAGTTTTGCTGTTTTAATTTCTTCATTAAGCTTAAAAAAATTGAAGTTTTACTTTGAAGTCATTAAATTAGGTGTATAATAAAAGAAAACGAATGTAAAAATATACCACATGTTTTATTAATGTAAGTATAGAAACCAAAGATAAATAATCTAAAGCTGTAAGTTTCAATTATTGAAAATACAATGAAGGTGCAAATTTTTCAATAAGCTAAGATTTTATTTATGGTCTCTATAATTATTTAGAGAAACTAAAAAGTGAGGGATAATAGGATGGATTTAGAAGAAAAAAAGGTACGCAGAAAAGATATATTTTCAAATCCAAGGTATAAGGAGTGGTGGTATACTGGCTGTTATGATAAAAACGAAAATTTATATTTTAGTTTTTACTTTGTTAGGGTACCGTTTTTGGACAGTGTTAAGTTTACAGTATTTGATTTAAATAAGGATACTCCTTTTACATATAGTAAGAAATTGTTTTTAGATAGCTCTCAAAAAAAGAATAAGTTAGATTTGCATAAAAGGTCAAAAGAAATATTTATTAGTTATTCAGGAGATGAAGTAAGTGGATGGGTATTTGATATGCAAGCTAAAAATTTTTCCGCATCCTTGAAAATTGAGCCAACAGAACCTTACTTTACGAAGTTTGATAATAACTTTATCAATGAGTACGCGTTGCTTCATTTTATGAAAAATAAAGTAATGGGGCAAATAGTTGCAAATGGTATAACGTATAAAATAACTAATGGATTAGGATATTATGATCATTGTTTTGGAAAGGTGCCAAGAAAAACATTTTGGCATTGGCTTGCAGTTCAAAATGAAAACTTAGCATTTGTATCATTAATAAATTATGGTTCATTTTCACAAAAATATACAGAGGTTTTAGTGAAGGGTAGGGATGGACGTAGCAGTTGGATAAGGCTAAATCAAGAGGTTTCTTTTGAATATACGTCATATAGTAAAAAATCTAAGTGGAGACTGACGTCTTGTGATAATGAGTTAGAAATCACTATTTTAATGGTTTCCAAATCAAAGGAAGATATACCCCCAATAGTACCAATTTTCATAAATTTAAAACATGATGAATATTATGTAAAAGTAAATGGGCGAGTTAAGATAGATAATATATGGATTGATACAGGTGAGATGTATGGAGTTATGGAAGAACATTGTGGGAAATGGTAAGAACTATAATTGTATATAAATGTAAGTAAAATATTGTTTATTAATTTTTAAAGGAGATAAATATGAGTAAGCTGGCTACTAAAATTTTAAAAATATCTATAATACTTTTAAGTATTGTGGTGATAGTACTTTTGGTAACTAATTATTACATTTTTGCTAAATTTCAAAAAGAACTTAAAACTTCAACAAAGGATTGTATTATAGAATTGCAGCAATCTATTGATGGAGATACTTTAAAAAAGGTAATCGAAGCTAGATCAAAAGATAATGATGAATACAAAAAAATAGAATACTCTATGAGTATGGCAAAAGTAAGATCAGTGGCAAGAAATTTCTATACCCTACTAAAAGTTGATGATAATACTACTAAGTTTTTAGTAGATGTATCAGTAGAACCATCTGGATTTTTAGATAAATATGAGATGACTGATACAATGAAGAAAGCTTTTGATGGAGAAATAGTAGTCTCTGATAAGGCATATACTGACGAATACGGAACTTTCATTTCTGCATATGCTCCAATTAAAGACTCTCAAGGAAAGGTTATATCAGTTATGGCTATAGATGTTGACGCTAGTGTCTTTGAGAATATTAAAAGTATGGTATTTAAGACTACCGTATTGGTAATGGTAATTTTAGTTGTAGCGGTTATGGTTGCAGTTTATATTTTTTCACAAGTGTTAGGTAAAAATATTTCAAAAATCAAGGGAACATTAGAAAAAATCAGCAAAGGTGATTTAACAGAAAGAATAGATATAAAGACAAAGGATGAAATAGAAGAGATTGCTTTATCAATTAATAGCGTAAGTTTTTCATTGAAGGATTTAATAAGTAATGTTATTAACACGGCTAGTGATATTGAAACCAAGATAGATGTCGTAAAGAATGAGATTAATGATCTAGCTAATGATGTGAAAGAAGTGTCAGCTACAACAGAAGAACTTTCTGCAAATATGCAAGAGACAGCAGCTTCTGCAGAAGAAATGTCAGTCACTTCGGAAACAATGAAAAATAATGTTAATTACATATCGGGAAAATCACATAATAGTGTTAAAAAGGCTGTAGATATCAGAAATAAGGCTGAAAATATAATGATTGTTTCAGAAAAGAATCAAAAAGAAACTGAGAAAATCTTTAAAGATACTGCTGCAGACTTAAAAAAATCTATAGAAAAAGCAAAAGCAGTAGAAGAAATAAATCAGTTAGCTGAGTCTATACGTAATATTACATCACAGACTAATTTACTTGCCCTTAATGCGGCAATAGAGTCAGCAAGAGCTGGTGAAGCAGGAAAAGGATTTAGTGTTGTTGCTGATGAAATAAGAAAACTTGCAGAACAATCCAGTAATACAATAAATAAAATACAAAATACTGCATCCACTATCTTAGCTTCTGTGGATGAATTGACTGCTAATTCTAATAATTTACTTAGTTTTATTGAACATGTAATATTGCAAGAATATGAAGGTTTTGAAGAAACTAACAAAGAATATAATCAAGATGCTCAATATTATAAAGAATTTTCAATGGATTTAAATCTAACAACAGAAAAACTCTTTACTTCAGTAAATGAATTGTTAAGTACTATTGCTGGAGTAGCTAATGCATCAAATGACGGGGCAAAGGGAACTTCTAATATTGCAAATAGGATTTATAATATTAACAATAAGTCAAATGGAGTATTAGAATATGCTTTAAATGCAAAAGAAAGTGCTACAAAATTAAAAGATGAAATTTCAAGGTTTAAGGTATAGAATTAGCATGTGATTAGAATTAAATAAAGCTACTATAAAATAATTAAGTTACCATATCTTAGTTGTTTTGTAGTAGCTTTTTGTTTTGCTATTTTAACGAATATATAGTCTATTATGTTGATTAAATTCCTTTTGGGTTAAGCAGTATAATTCCCCTCTCATTCCCATTGAATTTGTAGGAATTTCTAACGACTATTTTAATGAAACAATAAAATTTTAAGGATGGGAAAATTTATGAAAAAAATATTAATAGTAGATGACGCAGCTTTCGTGAGACTCTCTCTAAAAACTTTACTGAGCAATAATAATTTTGAAGTTATAGGTGAAGCTTGCAATGGTGTTGAGGCAGTAGCAAAATATCAGGAATTAAAGCCTGATCTAGTTACAATGGATATTACCATGCCAGAGATGGATGGGATTCAAGCAGTGGAACTTATAAAATCTATTGATAATAATGCTAAGATTATAATGGTTTCATCTTTAGGTCAAGAGGACAAGGTTATGAAGGCAGTAATTAGTGGAGCTAGTGGATTCATTGTGAAACCTTTTAATGATGAGCATATAATTAAAACTTTAAACAGCATTTAAGCAGACTATTAAAAAATGTCTGCTTAAAAATAAAAAATCAGTGAGGAGGAAGTGTGATGCCATCAAGTTTTGAAAAAGAGCCTATGCTTGAAATGTTTATATTTGAAAGTACTCAGCTTATTGACCAACTTGAAAATATAATGATAGATAGTGAGAAAAATGCAGGCTTTAGCAAAGAGCATATTAATGAGATTTTTAGAATAATGCACACCATAAAAGGCTCCTCTGCTATGATGATGTACACCCATATATCTAAATTGGCACATTCTATTGAGGATTTATTCTTTTATATAAGAGAAAATAATCCCTTGCATATGGATTATTCAACACTTGTAGACGTTGTGCTTAAAGGTATTGATTTTATTAAGATTGAATTGACTAAGATTGAAACTAATAAACCAGTTAATGGAGACGTAGCAATTTTAGAAGGTGAGATTAGGCAATACTTAGTCAATCTAAAAAATTCAAACAATGTAGAAACTGTAAAAAAAAATATTGAACTAATTGAAGAAGTTATTGAACAACAGCCTTTAAAGAATAGGTCTAAAGTTGATGAGAACTTTAGCAAAAATAGATTTGAAGCTGTTATTTTTTTTGACGAAGGTTGCAGTATGGAGAATATTAGAGCATTTTCAGTTATTCATAGCTTGAAAAATATAGCTGAAGATATAGAATATACTCCCAAAGAACTAGTTGAAAGTAAAGAAAATTGTGAAATTATAAAAAAAGAAGGATTTAAAGTTAGCTTTGCAACTTTAAAAAGCTTTAATGAAGTGGAAGATTTACTTTTAAAAACTGCTGTCATACGCAAAGTGCAATTAAGGATACTTGAAGATATAAATCAGGGTGAGAGTGAAAAGGTCAATAACATACATATGGGTTTAGATGATAAAACTCATACAATGAAAAATATTAAGCAAAGTATAATAAATGTAAATGTTAACAAAATTGATAAATTGCTTGATTTGATGGGTGAACTTGTTATTGCAGAGGCGATGGTTGTGCAAAATCCAGATGTCCAAGGATTACAATCGGATAGTTTTCAGAAGGCAGCTAGATTACTTGAGAAAATATCAGGTGAACTTCAGGACGTAGTTATGTCTATAAGGATGATACCCGTATCTGGAACTTTTCAAAAAATGCATAGAGTTGTAAGAGATATGAGTAAAAAGCTTAATAAAGAAGTTGAATTAGAACTTATTGGTGAGGAGACAGAAGTGGATAAAAATATTATCGAAAATTTAGGTGATCCACTTATGCATTTACTGAGAAATTCAATAGATCATGGTTTAGAAGGACCAGAAGAAAGAGTTGATAGTAATAAACCAACTGTAGGCAAAATTGTACTAGAGGCAAAAAATCTAGGTGGAGATGTATGGATTTCTATAAAGGATGATGGAAGAGGAATAGACAAGGATAAGGTTCTTAGTAAAGCTAAAGAACAAGGACTTATAAATAAACCTGAGGATCAACTAACAGATAAGGATATATACTCTTTTATATTTATGCCAGGATTCTCCACTAAAGATAATGTATCAGAATTTTCTGGTCGTGGCGTTGGTATGGATGTTGTTAGGGAAAACATTGAAAAAATAGGTGGTAAAATCTTCATTGATAGTTCAAAGGGGAGAGGGACTCATATAGCAATTAAAATCCCATTGACTTTAGCTATTGTTGATGGAATGAATATTGCAGTAGGTAATAATAGATATACAATCCCTATTAATTTAATAAAAGAGTCCTTTAGATTAATAAAAGAAAACTTGATTATTGATCCTCATGATCAGGAAATGACTATTGTTAGAGGAGAAAGTTATAAAATAATAAGATTGCACCAATTATTAAAGATCAAGCCAAAGAACACTAATATTCAAGAGGGTATCATAATTATGGTTGAAGACGAAGGTAAAGGAGTTTGTTTATTTGCTGATGAATTATTAGGTCAGCAGCCAGTTGTAGTAAAGGCTCTCCCAAATTATATTAATCATAGGAGATTTATCAGTGGATGCACCTTACTTGGCGATGGAGGAATAAGTTTAATTTTAGATATTCCTGCAATTATTAATTACTAAAGAGGAGGGATGTAGATTATGTCAGAGGCTTTCGATGATTCTTTGGATTTTGAAGAAGATACCTTAAAGGACAAATATTTAACTTTTTCTATAGGTGAAGAGTGTTACGGAATTGAAATTAGATATGTTATAGAGATAATAGGAATTCAACCAATTACAGAGATACCTGAACTACCTAATTATGTAAAAGGCATCATAAATCTTAGAGGAAAAATAATACCAGTAATAGATGTTAGATTAAGATTTAATAAGCTCTATAGAGAATACAATGATAGGACTTGTATTATAGTTATTAGCGTAGAAGATACTATCGTTGGATTAATTATTGACAGTGTTTCAGACGTCATATCTATACAAAAAGAAAGCATAGTTGAACCTCCAAGTGTAAGCAATAGCTTTAATAATAAATATATAAGTGGTATAGGAAAAATTGGAAGTGAAGTAAAGCTTCTTTTAGACACTAGTAAGCTAATAAATTCTAATGAATTAGAAAATATAACTGAATAAAATGACAGGAGGGAATGGCAAATGAAAGCTTTTAGGGATTTCAAGATTTCTGTAAAATTGATTATTAGCTTTATAATTGTTGCTATAATAGCTGGAATCGTAGGAATTGTAGGAATTGTTAGTCTTAAAGATATTAACTCAAAATATTCAAAAATGTATGAGAAAAATGTAGTGCCTATCGGTTATTATAGAGATTTAGGAGCATCTTATCAAAGAGGAAGAGTTAATCTTAGAAATATATTAATTGATAAAACAAAGATAGATTATTATAAAAGTAGAATTACTTTATTTGATAGCATAATGGATGAAAACATAGGGAAACTAGATGCTGTTATAGAAAGTAATAGTACAAATGGAGAAAAGGTATTATATGAAGAACTTAAAGTTTTGATAAATAATTATAGGCCAATGCAAGAGAAGATAATTAACTATGCTATCAATAATCAAATGCAACAAGCTATTGAATTGTTGAATGGAGATGCTTTAACAACAGCACAGGATATTGATGATAAAATTGAAAAACTTACACAATTGAATATTAGTCAGGCAAAGGAAACTTCTGATAGTAATACGTCATTTGCAAATAGAGTAGTTACAGATATGATAATAGTTGTATTTGTAGCAGTAATAGTTTCCATTGTACTTGGAATATTTCTTGCAAACATGATTAGTAAACCTATTAAAAAGCTTACAGAAGTTGGAGATGAACTTGCTTTAGGAAATTATGATGTTTCTGTTGAAGCAAACAGTAAGGATGAAATCGGTGAACTTATGAAATCCTTTGGCAAGATTATAGGGTCTATAAATAATATATTAGAGGAAATTAATAATTCTTCAGAGCAAGTAGCTCTAGGTGCAAAACAGGTATCAGATTCTGGACAAGAACTTTCACAGGGGTCTACAGAACAAGCAACTTCTATTGAAGAATTAACAGCATCTATTGAAGAGATAGCAGCTCAAACAAGGCAAAATGCCGACAATGCCCTTGAAGCTAATGAACTTGCAGTAACAGTAAAAAATAGTGCATTGCAAGGTAACGATCAAATGGACAATATGCTTAAGGCAATGGAACAAATTAATGAATCTTCGTCTAATATATCGAAAATAATAAAGGTTATAGATGAAATTGCATTTCAAACAAATATTCTTGCCCTTAATGCAGCTGTTGAAGCCGCTAGAGCTGGTCAGCATGGAAAGGGTTTTGCAGTTGTAGCAGAGGAAGTTAGAAATTTAGCAGCTAGAAGCGCTAACGCTGCAAAAGAAACAACTACATTAATTGAGGGCTCTATTAAAAAAGTAGAAGATGGAACAAAGATTGCTAATGAAACTGCTATAGCGCTAAATGATATAGTTGATGGAGTAGCAAAAGTAGCTGTATTAGTTGATGAAATTGCATCCGCTTCAAATGAACAAGCTACTGCAATAACTCAAGTTAATCAAGGAATTGAATTAGTTGCACAAGTAACTCAAACAAATTCAGCCACTGCTGAGGAATCAGCTGCAGCTAGTGAAGAACTTTCAAGTCAAGCAGAATTATTAAGAGATATGGTTTCAAGGTTTAAGCTTAGAAGGTCAAGAGGAACGCATAATCCAGAAGATTTAAATCTAGAAGTTTTAAAAATGATAGAAGATATGAAAGAAAGACGAAGAAAATCTGAAGGCTACTCTAGCAAAGGTTCAACAAATACTGAATCTATGGAATCTAAGGTAAAGATATCCTTAAGTGATAATGAGTTTGGAAAGTATTAGAGAAAAGTTATAGATAGCTTTAGTCTTGAGACCATTTTGGAAGTTGTATAGTATAATACAAAACCCATTAAGGACTTATCCCCTTAATGGGTTTTATTATCAACTAATTTGAATTTTAAAGGGTGAGCTTATGATAATAATAAATGACAGAGAATTTATTTTGTTATCAAATTTTATAAAGAAAAATTATGGGATAAATTTAAGTAAAGAAAAAAAATCTTTAGTAGAAACAAGATTAAACAGTGAACTTGAGAGAAACAATTTTGAAAACTTCTCAGAATATATAGAATATATTGTTGGTGATAAAACAGGGGATAGATTAAATGATCTTGTAAATAAGATTACAACAAATTATACGTATTTTATGAGAGAACAAGAACATTTTTTTTATCTTAGAAAGGTCGTTTTGCCATATTTAATGAGGGGTGTAAGTGACAGAGATTTAAGAATATGGAGTGCTGGATGCTCAAGTGGTGAAGAGCCATACACATTGGCTATGGTTATTGCAGACTTTTTAAAAGATGATAGATTATCTTGGGATACAAAACTTTTAGCTACGGATATTTCTTCTCAAGTGCTAAAAGTTGCAAATATAGGTGTATATGATAAAGCACAAATAAACAACATTCCTAATGAATGGAAGAGTAAATATTTTAAAAGTTATAACAATGAGAAAAGTAAAGTTGTTGATTCAATTAGAAAAGAAGTCATATTTAGACGGTTTAATTTAATGGAGGAGTACTATCCTTTTAAAAGAAAGTTCCAAGTTATTTTTTGCAGGAATGTTATGATATACTTTGACAACGAAACCAAAGAAGAGATTGTAAATAAATTTTATGATCATACTGAAGTTGGAGGCTATCTCTTTATTGGTCATTCAGAGTCTATAAGTAATTTAAGAACAAAATACAAATATATTAGTCCTGCAATTTACAGAAAAATATAGGTAAATGTCATGGTACAAAAATTAAAGAAAAAAATAAAAGTTCTTATTGTGGATGATTCACTTTTGTTTAGAGAGGCTATATCAAGAGGAATAGCTATTGATAATGGAATAGAAGTAATTGCTACGGCAAAAGATGTATATGAAGCTAGGGATATGATTATAGAATATCTTCCTGAAGTTATGGTATTGGATATTGAAATGCCTAAAATGAATGGGGTAGATTTTTTAAAAAGACTTATGCCGCAGTATCCAATATCTACTATAGTAATAAGTTCAGTTAGTGAAAGATTTTTAGAAGCTATTGAAGCAGGAGCCGTAGATTATGTTTTAAAGCCTAGCGTAGATAATATTAGAGGATTTGAGACTTTAATTAATGAATTGATAAAAAAAGTAAAAATAGCTTCAACCGTAAATGTTAGTCATTGGAAGTATAAAGATGGGGATTCACAAAAAGCAATAATGGAAAGAAAATATAAAAATCAACTAATAGCTATTGGAGCTTCAACCGGAGGAACAGAAGCAATTTATAGTATTATAAAAGAATTCCCAAAGATCATGCCACCTATTGTTATTGTACAGCATATGCCACCGGTGTTTACAAAGTCTTTTGCTGAAAGATTAAATAATTTTTGCAACTTAGAGGTCAGAGAAGCTAAAAATGGAGATACTTTATATGAGGGTCTGGTATTAATAGCGCCAGGAGATACGCATATGGTAGTAAAAAAACAAAAGGAAGGCTATTATGCAGAATGTTATAAAGGAGAAAAAGTAAGTGGCCATTGTCCTTCTGTGGATATACTTTTTGAATCTTGTGCTAAGCTTTCACCTAAAAATACAATAGGTATTATACTCACTGGTATGGGCAATGATGGAGCCAAAGGATTGCTTGCTATGAGAAAAAGTGGGGCAAAAACAATAGGGCAGGACGAAAAAACTTCAGTGGTTTATGGAATGCCGAAGGTTGCATATAACATTGGTGCCGTAGAAAAGCAAGGTTCTATTGAAGATATTCCTAAGATAGTAAACTCTTTTTTAAATGGTTAATGTTAATTTTTTTGCAAAAGTCTATATAATATAAGGAATAGAAGTTATAAGGATGTGATTTAGAGTGAATAATACGCAAAGGGTATTATTAGTAATATATATCTTATTGACGGGGTTAATACTTTTTTTAGATAGGACTTACCCAAAAGAAGATATCATTATATATCTGAAATACACAATAATTGTAACTTTATTTTTATCCTCGATTATAGTAGAAAAACAATATAAAGAACAAAAAATTATGGCTCTTTCCTTCTTTTTTGTCGTGATTGCAGATTTCTTTTTAGTCTTATGTGACACATTTGTTTATACAACAAAAGTTATTGAGCCTTTAGGAGCCATGGGTTTTCTCTTTGCATATTTATGTTTAATTAGTGTATATAGAAAAAAATTAAAGATTACAAAATTAGAAATCATCGTTGCAATACCATTAATAATTGTTTTTGTTTATTCAGTAATATTACTTAGCCCATACATCAGTGGGCTTATGTTTATCGGTGCCTTGATATTTGGAATAGTACTATGTTTAATGACTTGGTTATCTATAGTTACTATTTTTAATAGATATTATAGCACCAAAGCATCTTTGTTAATTGGTTTTTCAGGAATTTTAATGTTTATTTGTGACATGGCTGTTGCCTTATCAAGATTTCATCCTTTGTTTTCTGGAGACTATAGAATGTCTATTGCAAATGTAATTTGGACTTCATATATTCCAGGTTGGACTCTTTTAGCAGTGGTTATTAATGAAAAAAAATTACTAAATATAAAGAAAAAAACATAGAAGTTTTAAGCATATAACAGGATAATTTCTATAAATATAAAAGGAGTTTGCATATTATCAAACTCCTTTTATATTTAGTTAAGAATATTTTAAATATATACCTATATTGTTATCAGTATTTATTAGTATAGAAACAAATAATATACTTTAAGAGTGTTATTTGTTTTAAAGTTAAATGACTTCAAATAATGGATTCGTTTCCAAAAATGTTTAGTATTTTAACTGAATTCGATCCTAAAGATGAATATTTAAATTTTGAATTTCTTTGACATTTCAACAAGTCTTTCAGAACTTTGTTTTACTTCTTCAGTTTGTTTTAGAACATCAGAAGCTCTATTTGAAACGGAAAGAACTTTATGAGATATATCTTGTGTCGCATCTGCCGCTTGAATATTAGAACTAGATATTTCAGTTATTGAATTTAAAACAGCTTCTACAGAAGAAGAAAGATTTTCTGAGGTTGAAGCAAAATTCGAAGTAATATTATTTAAAGAAGTAGCATCGTTATTATATTCTTCTCCAGACGTAACAAATGTATCATAATCTTGGATAACTTTATCATTTATGAATTTAAGCATTTCTGTGGAACTTCCTGAAAGATTGTTAACTGAATCTACTACTGTAGCTGTAACAGCTTGAATTTCTGCAACAGTTTCTTGAGATGTTTCAGCCAGTTTCCTGATTTCATCTGCAACTACCGAAAAGCCTTTCCCTGCTTCTCCTGCTCTGGCTGCTTCTATAGCTGCATTTAATGCTAGTAGGTTAGTTTGTGAAGCAATTTGAAGTATAGATTCAGAAAGAACAGTAATTTTATCAACAGCTTTGGATTTTGATAAAGCATCAAGAAGCTTTTCTTGTGTTGATTCATATAGTTCTATAGTTGAGTTTTTTGAATTAATAGCATTTACTTTTAAAGCATTCGCTTTGCTACTAATTTCTGAAGCAGATTTTGCACCTTCTATGGATTTTTCTGAAATATTTTCAATGGCTATTTTTATATTATTTGTAGTTTGGGTTAAACTTTCTGTTGTCGCAGCTGTTTCTTCAGAGGTTGCTGATAATTCTTCAGAATATGCAGATACTTCTTCAACTTCTGAATTTAATAGGTTCATGTTTTCTTTAGTAGAATTTGAAACTATTTCAAGATGGTTTGATTCATCTATGATATTTTTTATAACAGATTTAATTGAATTAGTCATAAAGTTTATAGTTCTAGCCATATCACCTAATTCGTCGTTGGACTCTATTACCTTATTCGGCATAATACAAGTAAGGTCTCCGCTAGTAATTTTGTTACAATGCTCATTAATAGCTTTGAATTTATATCTAAGTTTTAAAATAGTGCTTATAGATATTAAAACTAAAAGCGTAAGTGAGAATATTGAAATAGCAGAGAAAAGGAAAATACTATTTTTGATTTCTGAGTTTGTTTCTGCAATAAGAAGAGTACATTGTTCATCATTATATTTAACTATTTCTCCAATTAAATCTATTATTGCTGTACTATTTGAATTTATCCTTTTTCTTTCATCAGTATCATAAGTACCAGTGGACTTTTTTACTTGAATAATTTTTTCTGTATCTTCATTATATTGAAGTACTTGTTTTTTTAAATTATCAATATTAGCTAAGTCAACTTCCTCCATGTCAGCTTTAGTATAAGAATCTAATGAAACCATTAGTGAATCTCTAGACTTAAGAACAGATTCATAGGCACCATCACTAAATGTAGCCGCGTCTAAAATTTTTGTATAATTAGCTCTTAGATTATAAAATGTTGCTTTAGCATTTAAAAGTGCTGTAGTTGGTAAATACATTTCATCATATAGGTCTGATTGTTGCTGTTTTGCTGAATTCATACTATTGATACCAGTAAAAACAATAGAACCTAGACCCAATATGGATACTAACACCATAATAATCAACGAATGAATGATTTTTAGACCCTTGAAATTTTTTTGTTTTTTTGAAAAATTTTTTTCTTCCGATTTCTGCATTTACAAGATTCTCCTTTTGAATTGAATTTAATTACGTTTATTTGGTAAAGAATAATTGAGGGCGCATATTTATTTTCGATATAGTTTGTATTTGCTTAATAGGTTTAAAAAAGAATACAAAAAAAATTAAAAGTTAACTTTAAGCAATAAAATAAAACAGATTAATGTTGAACATAATAGAATCATGAGAGTAATCGCAATGTAAAAATGAAGTGATTTGAAATAATCTGTAGAAAAAGTGGAGGTAATATTTATGGATATAAACTATATGTATAAAAATATAAAGAAATACATTAGTGATTCTATAATAGTTACAGATTCAGAAGGAAATATAGAAGATGTTAATCCACAAACTGAAAAAAGCTGGAATTACTCCTGTGATGAATTGTTAAGATTGTCTATAGGCCAACTATTTTTACTAGATGATAATTTTCAAGGTGTTTTTGAGAATACTAAAAGTAAGTATGTTATAGCTTTAAAAACCTGGATGGGTGAACTGATAGCAGTAGATAAGAATAAAAAAACTTTTAGATTAGAAGTAATAGTTTGTCCCACGCTAGATGAATTTACAAAGATTATAAAATATATATTGATTTGCAAAGATGTGGCTAATACACATGGATTAATACATGATTTAGAAGAAAAAGATAAAAAGCTCCGAGAAAGCTATGAAGCGTTGAGTAACGTCCAATTAAGTATGATACAAGAAGATAAAATGGCCAATATAGGACAGCTCTCTGCTGGGATAGCCCATGAAATAAATAACCCTTTGGGGTTTATTATAAGCAATTTTGGGACTTTAGAAAAATATATTGATAAATTGTTCTTAATTATTAATTCCTATAAAAATCTAATTAACAGTTTCAAAACTGAAGGCTTTTCAGAGGAGGCAATAGAACGTCTTAATAAAGAAGAAAGAAAAGTAGATTTAGATTTTATAACTAGTGATATTGTTGAATTATTTAAAGACACTGAAGATGGAATTGAAAGAGTGAGGAAAATAGTAGTTGCAATGAAAAATTTTGCTCATTCAACGGTAGAGGGAGAATTTCAACAATATGATATTAATGAGGGAATAACACAGACATTAGTTATTGCCAAAAATGAACTTAAATACAATGCTACAGTGGAAGTAATGTTAGGAGAAATACCATTTGTACAAGCGCAAGGAAATGAAATTAATCAGACAATTTTAAACATAATTATCAATGCATCTCATGCCATAAAAGAAAAACAGCAAAAGATAGATCCTAATTTTTTTGGTCAGTTAACAATAAAAACTTATTGTGAAAATGATTATGTAAGTTGTGTTATAGAAGACAATGGTACGGGAATCCCCAAAGAAGTACAAAATAAAATTTTTGAACCTTTTTATACTACGAAACCAATAGGAAAAGGTACGGGTCTTGGACTTAGTATTGCTTATGACACAATAGTAAATAAACATAGAGGAAAGTTAGAAGTAGAAAGCACTTTAGGTATTGGAGCTAAGTTTACAATTAAACTTCCTATCTTATTAGAAAAAGAAGATGAAGGAGTTACTAATGAATAAATCAATTCTTTTTGTAGATGATGAAAAAGCTATACTAAACTCAATTAGAAGGGAATTTTTTGATAGTTCATATGATACATATTTTGCGTTAGGTGGACATGAAGCATTAGATATATTATCGGATATGCATATAGATTTATTAGTAACAGATATGAGAATGCCAGAAATGGATGGATATCAATTACTGAAAAAAGTAAAAGAATTATATCCTTCAACTACTAGAGTAATTTTAAGTGGTTATACAGATGAGAACATAGTAATCAAATCAATATATAGCAACTTGGCTAAATTATTCATTACTAAGCCATGGAAAAAAGAAGATTTTAGAAAAGCAATAGATGATGTTTTTAAAACAGAAGAATTACTCAATAATAATCTTTCATTAAAATACATCAAGGAAATTGGCAAGCTTCCAACTATTCCATCAGTTTTGATGAAGGTTAATGAGATTATAGAACAAGAGGATTCTGATATTAATGATATTATAAAACTTATAGAATCAGACATTACTATAAGTTCACAAGTGTTGAAAATTGTTAATTCTGCTTTTTATGGATTGAAAACAGCGTCAATAAAGAAAGCAGTTTTGAATATAGGGTTGGTTAATTTAAAGACGATTATAACTACCAGTGAAGTTTTTAATGATGAAAATGATTTATTTAATAAACAAGCGATATGGGATCATTCTAATCTTGCAAATATAATACTTAATGAGTTATATAAAAAGCTATTAAAAAAGAAAATTCCAGAATATTATGCTACTGCTGGATTATTGCACGATATTGGAAAGGTGGCTTTTTCAAAAATATTCAATGAAGAATACAACGAAATATATATAGGGGCAGATACCTATGATTTAAAGACTATGAATAACCTAGAGCGAGAGAAATTTCATATTTCACATGAAGAATTAGGTGGATATTTGTTACTTTGGTGGGATATACCTTATGCGATTGTAGAAACAACATTGTACCATCATAATCCTATGTTAAGCAGTGATATCAATAGAGAATTAGTATCAATGGTTCATATAGCAGATTATTATGCATGGAAAATAATGGACACTAAATACACTCCTATGCTGCATAGAGAAGTATTTGAGTATTTAGAAATATCTGAAATTGAATGTGAATCAATTGCTATGCAGTGTACGAAGGGGGAGAATAAGAATGGATATGCTCAATGTCCTTTTTGTTGATGATGAAGTTAATATACTTAATTCTATAAGGAGAGCTACTATTGGTGAAGAATTTAAAACTTTGATTGCTACAAATGGAGAAGCAGCTTTAGCTTTATTTGAAGACAATGAAATATCAGTTATAGTTACAGACATGAGAATGCCTAAGATGAACGGGTTAGAATTACTAGATAAAGTTAAAGAAATTTCCCCTAATACTATAAGAATGGTTTTATCTGGTTATGCTCAAATACCTCAAGTAATTGCTACGGTAAACAAAGTAGGTGTGTTTAAATATATAACAAAGCCTTGGGATAATGAAAGAGAATTCCTTCCCGCAATCAAAGAAGCCTTACAGTATTATTCTTTAAAAAAAGAAAATGAAATAATAAAGTCTCAGTTAGAAGAAAAGAATAAGCTATATAAAAAGATGCTTGATAACAACAATATGTTAATAAGAAATAATCAAGCAGATATTGGAGCAATAAAGATAATAACAAGAAAATTTCTGAATTTGAAAGATATAAATTCTAAAGGTACTAGTGAAACAAATAATAGCAATCAGGTAAAAAAGCAAATCAACAGTTTGTTAGACAAGACTTTTTTTGAATATATAGATACAGTTCCGACGATTAAAGAATCTTTTACTATAAGTATATTCAATGATAGATTTAATAAAGTCAAAGAATCAGGTGCAAATATAATATTTCAGAATGAATCAATAAAAAATATCACATATTGGGGCAATAAAAAAACCTTTACTATGGTATTGGATAGCATTATTAATATAGTTAGTAATCATTGTGATAACCAGGATATCATCATAGATATAATAAATACTAATAGCTTATGTATAAATTTATTGATAAAAAATAAAAGTAGTATGGAAGAATTAAGTAATGATATACAAGCAAAAATAATAATAAATTTATTAGAGGAAATATGTAAAATTATTGGTGCTAAATTAATCATTAATACTGAAAAACTTTTGATAACTGTTAATACCAACTTCCAAGTTCAAAGTTAGGGAGGGTAACATGAAAATACTTATTGTAGATGATAGTAAATTTAATATAATAACAGCTCAAGAAGTAATAAGTACTAGTGGCATCAATTGTAGTACTATAACTGCAAACTCTGGAGAAGAAGCTCTTAACATAATAGATTCTGAAAATGTAGATATTATTCTATTAGATATAGTTATGCCAGGATTAACGGGAATAGAAACCTTAGAAACAATTAGGAAAAGTAAAAAAAATATAATCATTATAATGTTTACATCTATTACTGATAAAAAGTATTTAGAGAAAAGTTTTGAATTAGGAGCTAATGTTAAGAGGAAAAATAGACGATTTTAGAATATACAATAGAGCTTTATCAAGTGATGAGGTTTACAGCCTAATGATGCAAAGTGTAACTGATACAGAATTAGTTGCTAATGCAAAAAGTTCATTAGAACTTGGCGATTTAAGTGAAGTTACGAGCGACTTACAGTTGCTTAAAACTGGAGATAAAGGCGTAACCATAGCTTGGTCTTCAAGTGATGAAGCTGTAATTAATAATGATGGAATAGTAACAAATCCTAGTGGAAGTAATTCTGCGGAGGTAACACTTACTGCTACTCTTTCTAAGGGAAATGCTGTTGACACAAAAACTTTTACTGCTACAGTATTACCAAGTGGAGTGCCAAATTATTTACTAGATGTAAATGTTGATAAAGAGAAGTTTGACATTAGTGATACATTAGTTGGATTGTTCTTTGAAGATATAAACCACGGTGCTGATGGTGGTTTATATGCTGAACTTGTTGAGAATAGTTCCTTTGAATTTAAAACATCTCTTGATTCTTGGACTATTGATAAAAAAGGTACAAGTAATGGAACTTTAACGGTTAAAAATGTAAATCCATTAAACTCAAATAATACTCATTATTTAGAATTTGATTCTACTGCTGCTGGTGATGGCTTTAGAATAGTTAATGATGGTTACAAAGGTATATCAATCAAAAAAGACAGCGTATATGATTTTTCAGTATGGGCTAGAGATGTAGATAATACATCTGGAGATTTATTAGTTAGATTAGAAGCAGAAGATGGAACTGTATTATCAAATACAGTAACTATTAATGGTTTTACTAACAATTGGACAAAGTATGAAGGTACATTAACTGCTAATAGTGATACTTTAAAAGCAAAGTTAGTAGTTTACAAAAAAGATGCTGGAAAAATAAATCTTGATATGATCTCTTTATTCCCTCAAGATACTTGGAAGGGAAGAAAGTATGGATTAAGAAAAGATTTAGTTCAATTAATTGATGATATGGAACCAAAATTCTTACGTTTCCCTGGGGGGTGCGTAATTGAAGGTAGTACAAAAGAAAACATGTACAATTGGAAGGATACAATTGGAAATGTTGAAGAAAGAAAGTTAAATGAAAATATCTGGGGATATTATCAATCTTATGGATTGGGATATTATGAATATTTTCAACTTTGTGAGGATTTAGGTGCGGTTCCAGTGCCTGTTGTAAACGTTGGAATGACTTGTCAAGCTAGAGGTGTTAATGGAGTAAGCTCATATTTAGTTCCATTAAATGAATTAGACAAGTATATACAAGATGCCTTAGATTTAATCGAATATGCAAATGGTGATGTTACAACAACTTGGGGAGCTAAGAGAGCTGCAAGTGGACATCCGGAGCCATTTAATCTTAAATATTTATCTGTAGGAAATGAGCAATGGGGAAATGATTTCTATGTTAGATTTGAAGCTTTCCAAAGCGTATTAAAAGTTAAACATCCAGAAATCACCTTAATTTCTACTTCAGGACCTTCAGCTAGTGGAACGGAATACACAAATGCTTGGAATTGGATAAAACAAAAAGCTAATGACACAATAGTTGATGAGCATTACTACATGGATCCACAATGGTTCCTTGAAAATACCCATAGATATGACAACTTTGACAGAAATGGAGCAAAGGTATTTATAGGTGAATATGCTTCAAAAAGTAATACTTTAAAATCAGCGTTAGCTGAGGCTGCATATCTTACTGGAATAGAAAAGAACTCTGATGTTGTAAAGATGGCATCATATGCACCATTATTTGCAAAAGATGATGACACTCAATGGAGTCCAGATATGATTTGGTTCAATGGTGCTGAAAGTTATGCAACTCCTAACTATTATGTACAAAAATTATTTAGTACAAACACTGGTACACAATTACTTGAATCATCAATGAATAGATATAAAACTATAGAAGATGATATAAAAGGTGGAATCGTACTGGGATCATGGATGTCAGGTGTAGAATATGATGATGTTGTTGTAAAAGATAATACAACAAATCAAGTAATCTTCTCAGACGATTTTAGTACTGCTAAAACTGATTGGAAAAAAGGAACAGGAAATTGGACTGTTAAAGATGGTAAGCTAGTTCTAACTGATCTTTTAGAAGATTGTAGAACTTATATTAATAATGATAAGTGGCAAAACTACACTTTAAGTGTAAAGGCTAAAAAGACTAGCGGTAATGAAGGTTTCTTAATTGGTGTAGGTGCAAGAGATACAAGTAACTTCTATTGGTTAAATATTGGTGGATGGAATAACTCAAGAACTGTAATGGAAAAATCCTTAAATGGCACTAAAGCAGTTGTTAGTGAAGCTCCAGCTCCATATAACGGTAATGTTGTTACTGGTAAAGAATATGACATTAAAATAGAAGTAAACGGAAGTAGCATTAAGTGTTATATTGATGGTGTGTTAACTAACGAATTCAATGATGAAATATTAGAAAAAGATGTTTACACTTCATCAAGCGTTGATTCAAAGACTGGCGATATAATTGTTAAAGTTGTTAATACTACGGCAACTGCTAAAGATGTAAAAATTAATCTTAACGGTGTTGATAACGTAAAAGCTCAAGGTACTGAAGAAATAGTTTCATCAGCAAGTCAAGCAGATGTTAATAGTTTTGCAAGCAAAACTAAAGTTACTAGTGTAAAGAATAATATCTATGGACTTTCAAAAAACTTTACTTATACAGCAAAAGAAAATTCAGTAGCTGTATTAAGAATAAAGAAAGGTACAGCAGAAGATTCTTTAAAAACTGGACTAAAAGTATATTATAACTTTGATAATAAGGTAGGTTCTTCTCTTACGGATTTATCAGGAAATAGTAATAACGGAACTTTAGGGAATTCAGCAAATCTATCAAATGACAGCAAGTTTGGACAAGGGTTAAATCTTGATGGAAATGGATACGTTAAACTACCAAACGGCTTATTAGATGATTTAAATGATATTACTATAGCTACATGGGTAAAATACTCATCTGGATCAGCTGATTGGGAAAGGGTTTTTGACTTTGGAAGTAACAGCAATAACTTCTTCTTCTTAAGTAAGAACAAACATGTTGGATTAAATGTAAACTCAACTCCACAAGACTTAGCACCAGCTGGAGCACAGGTGAATGATACGTGGATACATGTGGCAGTTACATTATCAAACAATACAATGATTTATTATGAAAATGGAGTAGAAGTTGCGAGAAAAACAGATGTAACAAATAAACCAAGTGGTTTAAAAGCTGCTACTGAAAATTATATTGGTAAATCTAAGTTTAGCGATCCATTATTAAAAGCAAAAATGGATGAATTTAGAATATACAACAGAGCGTTATCTGCTTCAGAAATAACACAATTAAATACTTTAGCTCCTCAAAATACTGTAGAAGTTTATAGCACAACTGGTGTAAATAAAATAGATACAGTTGGTGACACATTACAAATGGCAGCAACAGTAACACCAAGTGGTGAATCAGTAGATTGGGCTGTTGTAGATTTAGATGGAAGAACTACTGACTTAGCTTCAATTGACGCTAATGGATTACTTACAAGTAAAAAGACTGGAACTGTAATGGTAGTAGCTACAACAAAAAGTGACTCTTCAGTTTATGGATTTGCAAAGGTTGTTATTACCCAAAAGGTTGATTCATTAACTTTAAGTGGCGCAGAAGGAAAGGCCTCTATAACTACTAAAGGTGGAACGTTACAAGTAATGTCAAAAGCTTTACCAAGTAACGCTACTGATAAAACTGTAACTTGGGCACTTACAGATGCTGATGGAAAGATAACAAATGTTGCTACAATTGATGAAAATGGTGTTGTTAAGGCTAGAAAAGATGGAAGCGTATTTGCAGTAGCTACAGCAAAGGATGGCTCTGCTGTAACTGCAAAATTAGACATAACTATTACAGGACAAACAATCGTTGAAAATGAAAAATTAGCAGCGATATGCCCTCAAGAACCAAATGAACCACTTTTATATGATGTAGAAAATATAAATAATGATGCAGCTTGGGGAACAAGCAATACACATGATCCTTCTATCTTTAAAGATGGAGAATGGTACTATGTATTCTCAACAGATTATAAAGTAGGGGGAGCAACTGGTGTTGGTCTTCAAGTAAGAAAATCTAAAGATCTTATTAATTGGCAATGGGTTGGAAGAGCGTTCACTGAAATTCCAGGAGCAGCTAAAGCTTGGGCTACAGGTGCTGAAAATATGTGGGCTCCAGATGTTGTGAAGATAGGTGATACTTATTACTTATACTATACTGTTTCAGGTTTTGGAACTAATAACTCCTTTATTGGTGTTGCAACAAGTAAATCAATTGAAGGTCCATGGACAGACCAAGGTGAAGTTTACAAGACTAAGAAAGGCATTGATACTGATAATGCTTTAGATCCTAACATAGTTGCTGATGCCAATGGTGATTTGTGGCTTGCTTATGGTTCATTCTTTAGTGGAATATTTGTATCAAAAATAGATAAGACAACAGGAAAATTAGTGACTCCAGGAAAGGGTACACAAATATCAGCTACTGGAACAAGAAAGAATATGGAAGCACCATATATTGTGTACAATCCAGAATTTAAAAAATACTATTTATTTATGTCTTACGATGACTTAGGTGTAGACTATAATGTTAGAGTTGCATGGTCAGATAAAATAGATGGTCCATATACAGATTTAAATGGAAAATCAATGATGGAAACTCCAACTGATAGAGATGCATTATATGATATTGGTACAAAATTAATAGGAAGTTATGCTTTTGGAAATGATCCAGGTTGGATGGCACCAGGTCATAATTCTGTATTAAATGATAATGGCAACTTCTATCTTGTTCACCACGCTAGAGGTGGGGTTGATAAGAACTGGGCATATCTACAAGTTAGAAAAATTGTTTGGTCAGCAGATGGTAAACCAGCAGTTTCACCAGAAAGATATGCTGGAGAACAAGAACAAAAAATTGACCAAAGTTTAATTGCTGGAAAATGGCAAACAATTGTACAAAACAGATTAAATAACAACAAACTTACTTCTACGGATATAACCTTATATGCAAATGGAAAGATCAATGATGAAAATGGACAAAGTTTCTGGAAGCTTACAGGAGATAATACATTAACTCTTAATTATTATGATCCAGGTAAAGCACCAGGAGATTACTGGGTAGATACAGTTAAAGTTCTTCCAGCATGGGATTATGAAAACTGGAAACCTACATTAGTATTTACTGGATATAATCAAGCAAATACAGAAGTATGGGGAAAACAAGTAGGAGAAATTAATGCAAAAGTAACTGAAATAAAAGTTTCAACAAAAGAAAATCTTTTATCTATCTCAGAAAAGGGTGGAAAACTTCAAATGATAGCAGAAGTTAACCCAAGCTATGCTGATGATAGCTCTGTAACGTGGTCAGTTGTAGGAGTAGATGGTAATGCTACAGATTTAGTAACTATCGATGAAACAGGTGTATTGACAGCTGTTAAAGATGGTAGCGTAAAAGTTGTTGCTACAGCTAATGATGGTTCAGGGGTTGTTGGAACTGTAGAAATCAAAATATCAGGACAAGCAACTGTTGTTAATCCAGACGATAAGCCAGTAGATACAGAAAAAATAATAATAAAACCTGTAGTAGATGGAGTATTACAAGTAATAGTTAATGTTATTGATAACAAAGATGGAAATACTGTTATAAATCTTGATAACAAAGCTATTGATGAAATCACAGATATAACAATTAATGATATCAATTCTATATTAACTGGAACAGGAAATCTTATAGTTAATTTAGAAAATAATATGACTATAAAATTACCTTATACCCTTATTGATAAATCATTATTAAAGAATGGAGCTAAAATAATATTTAGAACGCATGTAAAGAAAAATAGTGATTTATATAAAGATCTTAAGGGAATAAATAAAGTATTCAGCTTTGAAATGGTAGTTGTAAATGGAACAGAAGAAACAGTAATTCATCAATTTGCAAGTGGATTAGCTGAAGTTTCTATAAACCTAACAGATGAAGATTTGAAAGGTTTAGATAAGAATAAACTTGTAGTTTTATATTATAACGAAAGTACAAAAAAATATGAGGAAATGGAAACTGTAGTTAATGGTAATAAAGTAACCTTTAAGACTCCTCATTTCAGCGAATTTATTATTGCTGAAAAATCAGTAGTTCAAACGCCTCAAACAACAGATAATACTAGTGGTGTACCTCAAACAACAGAAAAAACTAGCGTTATTCTTCCTCAGACAGGTAGCTTTGTTGATGGTAACCTATTATTATTAGGTGGAATAATAATTTATCTCTTTGGTTTAGGAGTAGTTCTAATATCAAGAAAAAAATCAATACGAGGATGATAATTAAATTATCATATAATTACGGTTAAAAAAATGTAAAAGACACAGGGTGCAAGCGTGCTCTGTGTCTTTTTATGTTCAGTAAATTATTTTAACTTTGAGTATAAAGGTTTATGTTAATAATAAGTTGTAGTATTCCAGATATCAACAAAAAATATATCATTGTTAATATTTGAAAGCTATTAACCTAAAGAAGAATTGTAATGAAGCGATAGAAGAATTAAAAATCATTTAATTACCTTTGATTCATAATAGATAAAAAAATAATTGATTTGATTCATAATAGATAAAAAAATAATTGATAAAGATCAATATATGCGGGGGTGGGTTGGTGATTTTGGTATGTAAATACAAACAAACATAAAACGGTTCATGTTTATATAAAATATAAATTGACAAAAGATAAAGCTACAATTATAATGAATTTATAAAGAAATAAAATAAATTAGGGCGATATAACCAAATACATCTAACTTTGTCGTAAACGTTTCCCTTTCTCAGGAGAAATTAAAGTGGATTTTCTGGTGGTATATAATGAAACTAGCAAGGATCAGATAGATCACTTAATGAGTTGAGTTAGAAAGTGTGTTAAATATGCAAGAATTTTCTTTAATCGAGTTATTATTATTAATGAAAGTTTTTCGTAAAAACGTTTATATTTTTTGGATATAGCGATTTTCTTGTTTTGCTATATTTATTAAAGGAGGGAGGGTTTTTAATATTTGATTTAGGTTTATCTAAAATATAATCATAAGGGGGAAGACGATTGTTAAAAAAATTTTTAGGATGTTTAACTGCGTTTATGGTTACGATTAATACGGTATCAGTATTCCCAGCTGTTAAGGCTGTAACAGTAGATACCCTTCAAAATGGATTAGTTCTTAATTATGCTTTTAACGATATAGTTAATAATAAGGTAGTTGATATTTCAGGAAATAGCAATGATGGTACTGTTTTTGGAAATGCAACTATTAATACACAAGGGAAAATAGGTAGTTCACTAAATTTGGATGGAAGTAGTTATGTTAAATTGCCTAATGGTTTATTAGATAACTTGAGTGATATTACTGTTTCAACTTGGGTAAATTACGAAAGTAATTCTTTTGATTGGGCAAGAGTTTTTGACTTTGGACAAGATGCTAATAATTTCTTCTTTTTAAGTAAGAATAAACATGTAGGACTAAATGTTAATTCGACTCCACAAGATTTAGCACCGGCTGGAGTACAGGTAAATAATCAATGGGTTTATGTAACAGTAACATTATCAAATAATACATTGATATACTATGAAAATGGTGTAGAAGTAGCAAGAAAAACTGATGCAACAAATAAGCCAAGTGGTATAGTAGGGTCTACTGAAAACTATATTGGTAAATCTAAATTTAACGACCCATTACTAATTGGACAAATGGATGAATTTAGAATATACAATAGAGCTTTATCTGCTACTGAGGTGTCGAGTTTGAGCACTTTAGTTCAAGAACAAAGCACAGTAGAAGTTTATGGTGCTGGAAATGAGAATAAGATCAATACAATAGGTGGAACATTACAAATGACAGCTGTAGTTAGACCAACTAATGAAGCTGTAAACTGGTCTGTAGTAAATTTAGATGGGACAAGCACTGATTTAGCAACAATAGATAGTAACGGATTGCTTACAGGTGCAAAAGTAGGAACTGTAATGGTGGTTGCTACAGCAAAAAGTAACCAAGCAGTAACTGGTTCAGCAAAAATTGCTATTACTCAAAAGGTTGACTCATTATCTTTAAGTGGAGCAGAAGGAAAAAATTCTATTGATACTAAAGCTGGTAAATTACAAATGATTTCATCAGCATCACCAAGTAATGCAACAGATACATCTGTAGCTTGGTCAGTTACCGATACAAATGGAAATATAACTAATATTGCTTCAATAGACACTAATGGAATACTTACTGCAAGAAAAGATGGCAATGTAGTTGTAACTGCTACAGCTAAAGATGGTTCTGGTGCAACTGCAAAGATGACAGTTTCAATTACAGGACAAGCCTATGTTGCTAACGAAAAATTAGCAGCAATAGCTCCACAAGCGCCAAATGAACCACTTTTATATGATGTACCAAATATAAACAATGAAGCTGCTTGGGGAACAAGTAATACTCATGATCCTTCAATTTTTAAAGATGGAGATTGGTATTATGTATTCTCAACTGACTATAAAGTAGGTGGACCAACAGGAGTTGGACTACAGGTAAGAAAATCTCAAGATCTTATTAATTGGCAGTGGGTTGGAAGAGTGTTTAATGAAATTCCTGCTGCTGCTAAAGCTTGGTCTCCAAATGCAGAAAATATGTGGGCACCAGATGTTGTGAAGCTTGGCGATACTTACTATCTGTATTATACTGTTTCAGCATTCGGAACAAATACTTCATTTATTGGTCTAGCAACAAGTAAATCCATTGAAGGTCCTTGGATAGATCAAGGCGAGGTTTACAAGACTAAATTAGGAGTTGATACAGATAATGCGTTAGATCCTAATATAGTTACTGATGCTAATGGTGATTTATGGTTATCTTATGGTTCATTCTTTAGCGGGTTATTTGTGTCAAAAATAGATACGACAACAGGAAAATTATTGACACCAGGTAAAGGCACACAAATATCAGCTTCGGGAACTAGAAAAAATATGGAAGCACCATATATTGTGTATAATCCTCAATTCAAAAAATACTATCTATTTATGTCTTATGACGACTTAGCTGTTGATTATAATGTCAGAGTTGCTTGGTCAGATAGTATAACTGGACCTTATACAGATTTAAGTGGAAATTCAATGATGAATACGCCAACAGATAGAGATGCATTATACGATATTGGTACAAAATTAATAGGAAGCTATGCTTTTGGTACTGATCCAGGTTGGATAGCACCAGGTCATAACTCAGTGTTAAATGACAACGGGAACTTCTATCTTGTTCATCATGCTAGAGGTGGCGCTGATAAAAACTGGTCATATTTACAGGTAAGAAAAATTGTTTGGTCAGCAGAAGGTAAACCAATGGTTTCACCAGAGAGATATGCTGGAGAAGTTGAACAAAAGATCGATCAAAGCTTAATCCCAGGAAAATGGCAAACAATTGTACAAAACAGATTAAACAACAACAAACTTACTTCTACTGATATAACTTTATATCCAAATGGGAAAATAAATGATGAAAATGGACAAAGTTATTGGGAACTTACAGGAGATAATACAGTAACTCTTAATTATTATGCGCCAGGTGTTGCACCAGGAGATTATTGGGTGGATACTGTAAAGGTACTTCCAGCATGGGATTATGAAAATTGGGCTCCTACAGTTGTGTTTACTGGTTATAATCAAGGGAACACAGCAGTTTGGGGTAAACAAGTAGAATCGATTGTAACAAAAGTAACTGGAATTACAGTTTCTACAGGGGATAATGTTTTAAACATCACAGAAAAAGGTGGAAGTCTTCAATTAATTGCAACAGTTAATCCAACTTACGCTACTGACGCTTCAGTAACTTGGTCAGTTGTTGGCTTAGATGGTAATGCTACAGATTTAGCAACTATTAGTGAGACAGGAGTATTAACAGCTGTTAAAGATGGTACTGTAAAAGTTGTGGCTCTAGCAAATGATGGTTCAAATGTATCAGGAGTTGCAGAAGTTATAATAAGTGGACAAGCAACTACAACTGGTGGAGACAATACAGATGGTACAGGTGATGATGCAACTGGTGGAGATAATACAGGAGATATAGAAAAGATTATTATTAAGCCTGTTGTTGATAATGTATTACCAGTAGTAGTTAATGTTATTGACAATAAAAATGGTGACACTGTGATAACTCTTGCAAAAGAAGCTATGGATGTTCTTACAGAAGTAACTATCAATGACATTAATTCAATAAAAGATGGAACTGGAAATCTTGTAATAAACTTAGGAAGCGATATGTATATAAAATTACCTTATGAGGTTATTGATAAATCATTATTAAAGGATAATTCAAAAGTAATATTTAGAACAACTATAAAAGAAAATAGTGATTTATATAAGGATCTTAAAGGTATAAATAAGGTATTCAGCTTTGAAATGTTGGTTGTAAATGGTACAGAAGAAACTGTAATCCACCAATTTGCAAGTGGATTGGTTGAAGTATCTGTTAATTTAACAGATGAACAGCTAAATGGTTTAGATAAAAACAAGCTTGTAGTTCTATATTATAACGATGTTACAAAGAGTTATGAGGAAATGGAAACAACTATTGATGGCAACAAAATAACTTTTAAAACACCTCACTTTAGTGACTTTATTATAGCAGAAAAAACTCAAGCAACTGGAACTAGTAATACATCAAATACTACTAGTGTTATTCTTCCACAAACAGGTAGCTTTGTTGATAGCAGCCTATTGTTAGTTGCTGGATTGATAATAATTCTATCTGGATTAGGAATAGTGTTAATTTCAAGAAAAAAAGATGCATAGTAATTAAAAGTAAATATACTCATTGCTATTGATTATTACAAAATGACAAAGGGATGTAAAAAACACAGGGTACGATTTGTATCCTGTGTTTTTATTTTTGTTAATGAAACGAATTACTTTATGAATTTTATATTATTCTTAAAGAAGTAACGTTATATGAAGATTAAGAAATGATATATACATAAGGAAAAACTTCTTATTTAAGTTCTGAATAAGTAAGAAATTATTAACCAGTAAAACGAAGTGATTTTAAAAATTAACAAAATTATGAAGTTAGCTATTGCAATATACAGTTTAACTGTATATAATGTAACTATACAGTCTAACTGTATAGTTACACTTAATAATTGGAGGAGTTCATGAATAGAGATAAAAACTTACCATTAACAGAAACCACATATTATATACTTTTAGCTCTATTAGAGCCTGCCCATGGGTATATGATTATGCAGAAGATAGAAGAACTCAGTAACAATCAAGTTAGATTAGCTGCAGGAACGTTATATGGAGCTATCGAAAATTTGATGAAACTAAAATTTATAATACCAGTTGAAAGTGAAGATAAACGTAGGAAAGTATATGAAATTACTAAAAAAGGTAAGTCGGTTTTAAGGCTGGATTTTGAAAGAATGAAGCATATGATTGAAATAACAAAAGAAAACTTAAATGAATAAAATTCAATAATTGAAAGGAAGAATTTTAATGAAAGTATTTAAGTATTTTATTGATTATTCAAAGGAAGAAAAATGGTTAAAGGATATGGCTAAAAAAGGTTATAAGTTCGTTAATGCTACCTTAGGATATGAATTCTTAAAAACGGAACCAGAAGATGTAATTATACGGATTGATTATAGAACTTTTAATAAACGTAAGGATTTCATTGATTACTGTACGCTATTTGAAGATAGTGGTTGGAATCACATAGCAGGTACTCAATGGTCAGGAACACAATATTTTAAAAGAATAAATGATTATACAGACGATGATATTTTTTCAGATAGTGCTTCAAAGGCAGGAAAATATAAAAGGGTATCTAATATGTGGTTAAGTACTTCAGTTCCATTTATACCTCTTTTAGTAATGAATTTTTCCAATGGTACTATAGATATTAATAAGATTTTGAATCCCAAATTATTATATCTTACACCAGAGTTGTGGGAGAAAAAAGGAACAAATTTTTGGTTCTCTTTCTTATTTGAAACTCCGTTTGTTATTTTAAGAGGTTTCTCATGGGCATTCCTCTTGGTAATAGTGATTTTATATATCATATTTGCAATAAAAGCTAAAAAACTATATACAGAAGCTAAAAGAGAAAACAGAAGTTTTTAATTAAGTATATATTAATGGGATATTGATAATAGTCATTTTAAAGTGATTTTTTACTAAGGTTTATTTAATGAAAGTTTAGTATTATTAACACTTTGAAATGACTTTTGTATTTTTCCGATAAAATTACTAAAACTTATTGACTTATTATAGGTATGTATACTATAATTTACTTAGTAACACAGCAAGTTTATAGGAATAATAAGAAATGATATAATTCGTTTTTGTTATATTGATGAATATATATTAATGAGTATTGCTACATAGTTTTTTATTTATTGGCCAAAGGTTGAAATATAAATAAATAGATTATATATAGGATATTAAAAGATATTGGAGGAGAAAATTATGAGTAAACAAGAAAGAACTTTTAAATTTGAAACATTACAATTACATGTAGGACAAGAAAATCCAGACCCAGCAACAGATGCAAGAGCAGTACCAATATACCAAACTACTTCATATGTATTTAAAAATTCAGCACATGCAGCAGCTAGATTTGGATTAGCAGATGCAGGTAACATATATGGACGTTTAACAAATTCTACACAAGATGTTTTGGAAAAACGTGTTGCAGCATTAGAAGGTGGAGTAGCAGGTCTTGCAGTTGCATCAGGAGCAGCAGCAATAACATATGCATTCGAAAATATAACAAAGGCAGGAGATCATATAGTAGCAGCTAAAACTATATATGGTGGAACATATAATTTACTAGCACATACCTTAGTGGAACGTGGAGTAACTACAACATTTGTGGACCCAGATAATTTAGAAAACTTCGAAAATGCAATTAAAGATAATACAAAAGCGATATTTATAGAATCATTAGGAAACCCACATTCAAATATTATAGATGTTGACCAATTAGCAGAAATTGCTCACAAACATAAAATTCCATTAATCGTTGATAACACTTTTGGAACACCATATCTTTTCAGACCAATTGAACATGGTGCAGATATAGTTGTTCATTCAGCAACTAAGTTTATCGGAGGACATGGAACATCCTTAGGTGGTGTAATTGTAGATTCAGGAAAATTTGATTGGATAGGTTCAGGAAAATTCCCACAATTAACTGAAGCAGATCCAAGCTATCATGGAATTAAATTTGCAGAAGTAGTTGGAGCAGCAGCATACGTAACTAGAATAAGAGCTGTAATATTAAGAGATACTGGTGCAGCAATTAGTCCATTTAATGCATTTTTACTATTACAAGGATTAGAAACACTTTCACTTAGATTAGAAAGGCATGTAGAAAATGCTTTAAAAGTAGTAGATTTTTTAAGTAAGCATCCTCAGGTTGAGAAAGTAAATCACCCATCATTGTCTGATCATCCAAATAATGATCTATACAATAAGTATTATCCAAATGGTGGAGGTTCTATATTTACTTTTGAAGTAAAAGGTGGAGCTAAAGAAGCACAAGAATTTATTGATAAATTAGAAGTATTCTCATTACTTGCAAATGTTGCAGATGTTAAGTCATTAGTAATTCATCCAGCAAGTACTACGCATTCACAATTAAATGAAGAAGAGTTATTAGAACAAGGAATAAAGCCAAACACAATTCGTCTTTCTATTGGAACAGAGCATATTGATGATATAATCTACGATTTATCTCAAGCATTTTAATAATTTAAAATTTTGCAATTATCTTGCCTCTGTGTAACAACAGAGGCATTTTTTAGTATATTAGATATTTTTCTAATATTTAATTATTGATAATAGGATAAAATTAGTGTAAAATTTTATTTGTATGCTTCATAATTAGTTTATATAACTAAGACGGTTTTATCATATACAAGCCTTAAAGATGAAACTACATTTAAGACTTTGTTCAATAATCATAAGTGATATAAGTTAAAAAGTAACTTTGATGGAACAAATATAATAACTATTGAAGTATTAAAATATATTATTTTATTAGAAAATTATGGAGGTAAAACCATGGCTAAGGTCTTTTTAGTAAATACAATTTTAGATAGACTACCAGTGGCATTATTTGGAATAACACATGTAAATGCTACTTTTACAGGAGAAGTCTGCCCAAAATTGAATATTGCACTAAAAAGAAGTAAGTTATCTTTACCTTGTAATGAAATATAATTTGTTATTTAAAACCCAGGTAAGGTATAACTTGCCTGGGTTTTTATTTTTGATAGTGAAAAGTACAATAATTTTTTCTCAATTATAGAATCAAAAACAGAGTATTAAAGTTTTATTGTAGATTAAGTATACTTGCGTATTAAATTATAAAGCACTTGCAAGATATTTAAAAACTTGAAGAAATAAGATTTTATTGTTGTGAACATTTTTTCACTGGTAGAAATTTGTGATTTTTATTAGTTACTAATTTCACTAGGATTAAAATATTTTAAATAGAGAAACCTGGGTAAGTATTACTTGCTCGGGTTTTATTATTTTAAAAAGAATTATGGAGGAATTAATAATGATTGAATTAGCAGTAAAAGAAATAGAAAAGTATTATGGAGCAAATAGAATTTTTAGTAATATTACTTTTGAAGTTCAAAGTGGTGAAAGAGTTGGATTGATAGGAAGAAATGGTACAGGTAAAACTACAGTTTTTAAAATAATAGCAGGTCTAGAAAAGATGGATAGAGGTAGCATGTTTATTAGAAAAAATGCTACTATTGGGTACTTAGATCAAATTCCTAATTACCCAAAGAAATTTAAAGTAATTGATGTATTAAAGACATCTTTTCAGCTTCAATATGAAATAGACAAAGAGATAAAACAGCTTGAAGCAAGTATGGGGAAGTTAACTGGAGAAGAGTTAGACCATGCATTAAGAAAATATAGTGAGTTATGTGCAAGCTATGAAGCAGAAGGTGGCTATGATATAGAGGAAAATATCAATAAGGTATGTACAGGGCTTAAGCTAGATGAAGATTTTTTAAATAGAAACTTTATAAGCTTAAGTGGAGGGGAAAAAACTATTACGATTCTTGGAAAAATACTGCTTCAAAAACCAGATATTCTTCTCCTTGATGAACCTTCAAATCATTTAGATATGTCAGCAATAGAATGGTTAGAAGGATATCTTAAAGGTTATAAGGGATGTGTTATGGTTATATCCCACGATAGATATTTCCTTGATAGAGTTGTAACAAAAATAATTGAAATTGAAGAGGGAGAAACGGATTTTTATAATGGAAATTATTCTTATTTTGTTAAAGAGAAGCAGAGACGAGTTTGTGAGCAATTTGAAGCTTATAAGGACCAACAGAAAAAAATTAAGGCTATGGAAAAGGCTATAAAACAATTAAGGCAATGGGCTATTGAGGCTGATAATGAAAAGTTTTTTAAAAGAGCAGCTAGTATGCAAAAAAGGTTAGATAAAATAGAGAGAATTGACAAACCTTCTATTGATAAACCGAAAATCAAATTAGACTTTAACGATACAGAGAGATCAGGTAAAGATGTTGTTCAAGTTAAGGGTTTATATAAAGCTTTTAATAATAAACAAGTTTTAGAAGATTTAAACTTAAATATTAGTTATGGAGAAGCTGTAGCATTGATAGGTAACAATGGTAGTGGAAAATCAACATTAATCAAGACTCTCTTGGGAGAAATTGAAGTTGATTCTGGAGAAGCAAAACTCGGTTCTAATATAAAAATAGGTTATCTTCCTCAGAATGTAACCTTTATCAATGAAGAATTGACTGTTCTTGAGGCTTTTAGGGAAGATATAAGCATTCAAGAGGGTCCAGCAAGAGGAATTTTAGCTAAGTTTTTATTCTTTGGAGAGAGTGTGTTTAAGAAGGTGATAAATCTTTCTGGTGGTGAAAAAAGTAGGCTTATGCTATGTAAATTAATCCAAAATGATATTAATCTATTGGTATTAGATGAGCCAACTAATCATTTAGATATAGATTCAAGGGAAAATCTTGAGGAAGCTTTGAGCGATTTTAATGGCACTATAGTTTTTATATCCCATGATAGATATTTTATAAATAAAATTGCAAAAAGGATATGCGAGATAGAAAACAAAAGGATTATAGAATACCTTGGTGATTATGAATATTATAAGGAAAAGAAAAAAGTAGCAAAGAAAATTGTTATAGAAGTGCATAGTCAAGAAAAGAAAAAAAGTGTTAAGGAAAAAACTCAAAAACAAGTATTAGACATCAGAATTAGAGAAGTAAAAGCCTTAGAAAAATCCATTCAAGAACTTGAAGAAAGATTAAACACTATAAACTCTGAAATGAATTGTAATGGAAGTGATTATGGTAAATTGGTTGAACTAGAGAAAGAGCGCGCTATAACTGAAGAAAGGTTAGATTTAGCTTTAGAAAAATGGATGGAGATAGAGGGAAATGAAGATGAATTATAAAGAAGGATTAAAAAAGAATGTATCGAAAAATTACTTGTTTTTATTTTTAAATAACTTTGGGGTTACACAAGGGGTATGGATGATATATCTCGCTTCTAGAGGTTTATCTTTAACGGAAATAGGCATACTAGAAGCTATATTTCATATAACTTCATTTTTAATGGAAATACCTACGGGAGCTGTTGCAGATATATGGGGAAGAAGAATTAGTAGAATAGCTGGGAGAGCAGTGCAGCTTATATCTGCAATTTTAATAGTATATTCAAATAGCTATATTGGTTTTGTAATAGGCTTTATATTTTCAGCTTTATCCTACAATTTAGAATCAGGTGCAGGAGACGCGCTTATATATGATTCCTTAAAAGAAATTAGAGAAGAAGAAAGTTATATGAAGATTTCTGGAAAAAATGAAGTGATAATGCAACTAGCACAAACCTGTGGCTTAATTCTTGGTGGATTTCTATATAATTATAGCTATATTTATGCTTATGGTGTATCTATTGTTATCACTATAATAGCAATGGTGCAAGCATTATTTTTCACAGAGCCTAAGATTAAAATGGAAGTTCAAGAGAAAAGTTTTAATACACTAAAAAGTCAAGTTGTGGATAGCTTCAATATTATAAGAAAAAATAAGAGATTAGCATTTTTAATCCTTTCTTCTCAAGGGATTTTTATGTTTAATACAAGTATATTCTTTTATTTTCAGAATTACTTATCAGATAAAGGTATCTCTAAGGGAATCATAGGAATAATTTTAGCTATTTCAGCTTTAGCTGCAGCTATCCTAGCTTCTCAAGGTCACAAGATTGAAAAGAAGATTGGAGAAAGAGCTATTCTAGCAGTACTACCGATAATAATGTCCTTATGTATTTGGGGTGTGGCTTTAAGCCGATACCATTATATTTTTTTCTTAGCTATAAACTGTATTGAATCTTTAATTTTTGTTGTGGTTGGTGATTATATAAATAAATTAATACCGTCAGATAAGAGAGCGACAATTCTTTCTATGGCAAGTATGATATTTAGCTTTTATATGATAATTATATTTCCTATTATAGGTAAGCTCGGAGATGTATTTTCACTGGAAGTGGCATTTGAGATTCTTGCCATAGTGGCAAATATTATAGCAATTATTAATCTAATAGTATTCATAAAGCGAGGAGAATGATGTGCAAATATTAATAGTTTCACTTTTGTTAGTTTAGCAGCTTTTTAACAACCTTTATGCTTAAAATAGGCTTATTTTCTGTATATCTGAGATTCAAAATTTCTTAATAAGTATGTTATAATAGAAGAAACTTAAAATTTGAAACTTAGACTATTTATAGTATTACCATAGGTGTATATAATAGTGAATCTGTAAATAATGGTAATATAAATCTAAAGAAAAGGTTGTGAATTTGTGTCTCATATTTCAAATAAAGAGGCTTACAAGAGCTTAGAGGAAAGAATAAATAGGTTTCCTCAAGGAGCGCCTCCGTCAAAGACTTTATATAAGATATTAAGCATGTTATTTAGTGAAGAGGAAGCTAGGCTTGTTTCTATGTTACCCATTAAACCTTTTAATTTGAAGACTGCAAGCACTATTTGGAAAATGGATATGGTTCAGACAGAAAAGATCCTTGAAAAGCTAAGCAGTAGGGCGCTAATTCTTGATGTTGATTATGATGGTAAAAAGGAATACGTCTTACCACCACCTATGATAGGATTCTTTGAGTTTACTTTAATGAGAACTAGAAACGATTTAGATCAAAAGGTATTATCTGAATTATATTTTCAGTATCTAAATGTTGAAGAGGATTTTATAAAAGATCTTTTTTTAGGCACAGAAACAAGGTTTGGTAAGGTTTTTGTGCAAGAAAGTGTTTTATCAAAGGATAATCAAGTAGAGATAATGGATTATGATAGAGCAAGTAATGTAATCAAAAATTCAAGATTTATCACTGTAAGCATGTGTTTTTGCCGACATAAAATGCAACATCTTGGTGAAGAATGTGATGCGCCAATGGAGACGTGCTTAACCTTTGGGAATGCAGCCTATTCTTTAAGTAAGCATGGACATGGAAGAGCAATCGAAGCTGCAGAAGGTTTAGAGATCCTTCAAAATTGCTATGAACATAATTTAGTTCAATGCGGTGAAAATGTAAGGCAGGGTTCACTTTTCCTTTGTAATTGTTGTGGTTGTTGTTGTGAAGGTATGCTAGCTGTGAAAAAATTTGGAGCACTTCATCCAATACAAACAACAAGCTTTATCCCAAATGTAATTAAAGATGGTTGCGTAGGCTGTGGTAAATGTGCAAAGGCTTGCCCTATAGGTGCTATTACTATGAAGGACAAGAAGGCTGCTGTTGATGAAGAAATATGTCTTGGTTGTGGTGTTTGTGTAAGAAATTGTCCTAAGAAAAGTATAATTCTTAAGAAGAGAGACAAGGAGATAATAACTCCTGTAAATACTACTCATAGGATTGTTTTACAAGCAATAGAAAAAGGACAGCTTCAAGAATTGATTTTTGATAATAAAGCTATGGCTAGTCACAGAGCAATGGCTACAATTTTATCAAATATTCTTAGATTACCACCGATGAAAAGAGCACTTGCAAGCAAACAATTGAAATCAGTGTATTTAGATAAATTGATAAGTAAGTTTGATAAGTAAGTTTTGTACCTATTATGGAAGTAATAATTGTATATAGTTCATCAGTGCAGAGTTAAAGAATAAAGCTTTTAATTATTTTTGATTTATAGTAATATAATTGAAAATGAAGATATATTTGAACCTTTTTTGTTGGAATATATATAATTATAATATAGTAATCATTTTTAAAGTTTAATTTATAGAAAAGAGGTATTTAATATGAGTTTTTCGATAAGTAGTTTTTTTTCAGGTTCATCAAGTGGACATTATAGACATGGTCATTATGGTGGTAACCATTATAGAAAAAAAGGTGTTTTAGGTAGTTTACTTGAGGTTATTGCATCAAGAAGTTGGTCATCAAGTGGATTTGGACATCATCACCATCATGTTGTTAAACCTGTGCACACAGTACACACAGTTCATACAGTGCATAATGAACCAGCACAAAGACAAAATATGACTGTTTGTAACAGATGTAATTCACAAATACCAGCAGGTTCAAAATTTTGTCTACAATGTGGGGAGAAGGTGCAAGGTTCAGCATTTTGTATGGAATGTGGTGAGAAGTTACCTGCAAACGCAAAATTCTGTCTTAACTGTGGAAAGAAAATAAATTCTTAAATTGATGAAATTATTTACAAATATAAAATATAAAAATAGAAGGTTAGGTAAATATATTGTTGAGAAACCTCTTGGTGAAGGACGCTATGGAAAATGTTTTTTGGCAACTTCAGAAACAGGAGAAAAGGTTGTTATAAAAAAGTTTAAGCTTAGGATTTTCGAAAAAAATAGAAGAAAAAGTAATGATGAAAATGTAAGTGAGGCTGTTATATTATCTAATCTTAATGATGAAAGAATACCAGAACTTTTAGGAGTTATAAATGAAAAAGGCTTTTATGGATTTGTTTTAGAATATAAACAGGGGAATACTGTAAAAGAACTGTTATTCAAAAAGAACTATAAATTTTCTAAGGAAGAATTCTTTAGTATAGGCATTCAATTGATAAAGATAATAGAATATATTCATAGTAACGGTGTTGTCCATAGAGATATTAGAACTCCAAATGTTTTAATAAATGATGGAAAAGTTTATCTCATCGATTTTGGATTAGCAAGATGGGGAGATAACAAGAAATATTTCTTTGATTTAGATTATTCTTTCTTAGGCGATTTTTTATTATATTTACTTTATTCAGCTTCTGAAACTAAAGATAAAAAAACTCCAAGGTATAAAAATGTACCATGGTATGATGAATTAAATATATCTAATGATCAAAAGTTGTTTATAAAAAGGTTATTAGGAATTGAAGAAAGGTATAAAAGTATCAATGATATTGAGCTAGACTTTATAAAAGCTTTTAATAACTAGATTCTTTTAATAACTAGATTCTTTTATGAAATAGATACTTCACTATAGTTATATAGATTTTGAATGTTATAATCTGTATAATTATATGTGAAGTATATTTTTTGTAGAAATATTGATGCAGTTATATAAAAATAAATGGATTTGTAATTTTTGATGCTAAAACTACAATAAATTTACAATATTATAGCAAAAAAATCAAAGTATCAGAAATAATGTAGATCAAAAATATAAAAGGGTAGTGATATTATCTCAAGAGGTGGTAATATGAAACTTTATGAAAAATTTCAATTAGTAAAACTTATTCATAAAATTAAAAAAGATAGGATGAAAGAAGAGAAAAATTTTAATAGATTTTCTATGGAAGTAATAGACAAGCCAGCGAGAAAAATGATTTTGAGAAGAGGCAAAGATGCAACTGAATACTTTTGGTATTGTAAGGAAGTAGGATATGATAATTGGAGAATTTTAGTTAGCATAAAGGAGGCTGTATCTGAACCTATGGGTATGTGGTTACCAGAAAACCTTAGAACCCCTGGCACTTCAGTTTACGTTCAAGGAGTTGAGGTTCCTTTAAACTATGAAGGTGAAATTCCAGAAGGCTTCGAAATTATAAAATTAAAGCCATGCAAAATGATGGTATTTAAAAGTCAACCCTATGAAGATGAAAAATTCATGGATATGATACAAGAAATGTGGGGATTTTTAAAAAATTATAACCCTGAAATTTATGGTTTTAAATGGGCAGAAGAAGATGGACCAAGATTTCAGTTTGCACCAATGGGATATAGGGGATATATAGAAGGAAGACCTGTGAGAGCCATAAGATAGCAATAGAAGTCAAGAAGAAAATGATGAGGAATGATAATATTATCTCAAGAGGTGGTAACATGGAAAGTTATGAAAAAATTGAAGCGGTACAACGTATGCAAGATTACATTGAAGAGAATATCTCAAATTCTATAACATTATATATGCTTGCTCAAGCAGCTGGATATTCTCCTTGGTATTCTGCTAGAATATTCAAAGACCTTTTAGGAAAGACACCATTTGAGTATATCAGATCTTTAAGGCTTTCATTAGCAGCAGTTAGAATGCGAGATGAAGATGTGAAAATTGTTGATGTAGCCTTTGATTTTGTTTTTGATTCACATGAAGGTTTTACTAGGGCATTCTCAAAGGAATTTGGAATTACCCCTAGATATTATTGTAAAAATACTCCGCCTATAAAGCTTTTCATACCGAGTTCAATCCGTGATTACTACAATATGCTTCAAAAAGGAGATAATAAGATGAAAGAAAAATCAAATGTAAATACTGTTTTTGTTCAAGTAATCGATAAGCCTGCAAGAAAAGTGATTTTAAAAAGAGCAGAAAAGGCAGCTGAGTATTTTGCCTATTGCGAAGAATTAGGTTGTGATGTTTGGGGAGTATTATGTAGCATAAAAGAAGCTTTAAATGAGCCGATCGGTATGTGGATGCCTGAAAATCTTAGACCAACTGGAACATCTATATATACCCAAGGGGTAGAAGTACCTATGGATTATAAAGGAGAAGTACCAGAGGGGTTTGAAATTATTGAATTAAAGCCGTGTAAGATGATGGTATTCCAAGGACAGCCTTATGATGACGAAAAATTTGGAGAAGCAATAGATGAAGTATGGACTGTTATAAAAAATTATAATCCTGAAATTTACGGCTTTAAGTGGGCAGAAGAAGAGGGACCAAGATTTCAGTTTGCACCAATGGGTTATAGGGGTTATATAGAAGGAAGACCTGTAAAATTGATAAATTCTTAGAGCTTTTTATAATGTTACTTTTCCCAGCCTATTTATAATGGCTGGTTTTTTTTGTTTTACGAATACCACAGGTTTTACCTGTGGTTCTAAAAAGCTTCTAGCGATGAGTAGAAAAAAAGAATACCTCCAATGTAAAATGGTAGTAGGTTTGCCGACCACAACCAAAAGTACAAAGGAGGTATATCCGTAATGGATAATAGTAGTTTAGCACATAGTAAATGGAATTGTAAATATCACATAGTCTTCGCACCAAAGTATAGGAGACAAATCATATATGGAAAAATAAAAGCGGATATAGGGGTAATACTTAGAAAGTTATGTGAACATAAAGGAGTAGAAATTATTGAAGCAAATGCATGTAAGGATCATATACATATGCTTGTAAGTATACCTCCGAAGTTAAGTGTCTCTCAGTTTATGGGGTATTTGAAAGGTAAGAGTTCATTGATGATTTTTGACAGACATGCAAATTTGAAATATAAATATAGGAATAGGCAATTTTGGTGTAAAGGCTATTACGTTGATATAGTTGGAAGAAACAAAAAGATAATAGAAGAATACATAAAGAATCAAATACAGGAAGATTTAGCATATGAACAAATGAGCTTGAAAGAATTTATTGACCCGTTTACGGGTGAATCAGTAAACAAAGGCAAAAAATAAAGCACCTTTTAGGTGCAGCCAGTAAAGGTATGCGGTTGGCAAACCGCTCAATGTGCGAGTAGCACGGCCAGTAACATGCCCTTATAGGGCTAAAGCAAACCACCCGTTTGACGGGTGGTCCTGATTATTTTGTAAATAGTGATATAATTATATATTATTTTTTAGGCTTAAGAATAATTTATGCAATGGTAAATAGCTTTCATAAGCTAGGGAGATTCTCGATGAAAATTCTAAATATTTGTAAAAGTTTTTATTGATAGAACTAAATTTTGATATTAATAGGATTTAGAAATAAGTTAAGAATTTTAAAATTTAAGGTTCATCAAAAGAGTTGCATATCTGAAGATAGAGGTGTTAAGTTGAAATTTAATTTAAAATATTCGGTTGTTTTTGATTTATTCTTTAACTCATTTATGTTAATAGGAGGAGTATTAGGGGTAGTCATGTTGATAGTAATAGCAAGAAATAACTTACGATTATATAGAGCTCATAATGATAGTACTATAAGTTATTTTAGCCAATCTAGCAATATAAGAAAGAGTCAGTTTCTAAAAAGGAGTATAGGCTCTATGATGGTTTCCATATTATGTACTCTAGCAATATGCTTTGTTTTTGTGGATATATATGTTCCTTCTGTTAAAGAGATTCCTTATTTAATTAGTGATGAGTATTCATATACTGTGGGTACGGTTGTTCGTGTAGATAAAAATAAGCAGCGGAATACTATTTTGATAAGTGGTTTTAAGGTATACGAAACTAAACATATTTTTGGTGAAAGAATAAAACCAGGAAAAAAATATAAAATAGCCTATTTAAAAAATACTCACATCTGTGTCGGTGTTGAAGAAGTCAAATAAAAGGTAGTTATCTATTATTAGATAATTTATGGTTAAAAATACAAGTAAGGGGGATTGGGAGATGGATTTAAAGAAGCCAGGTAAATTAAAAAAAGGTGATAAGGTAGCAACAATTAGTTTATCTTGGGGTGGTGCAGGGGATTCTGATATTCTATGGAGATATGAAGTTGGTAAGAAGCGCCTTCAGGAGGAATTTGGACTCGAAGTAGTAGAGATGCCTCATACCCTTAGTGGAACAGAATACATATATAATCATCCAGAAAAACGAGCAGAAGATTTGATGATGGCCGTCAAAGATCCTTCTATAAAAGCTATTTTTTCTTGTATTGGCGGCAATGAAAGTGTCAGAATATTGCCATATATAGACTATGAAGTTATAAGAAACAATCCTAAAATTTTCATAGGTTATTCTGATACAACAATTACACATTTTATATGTTTAAAAGCAGGAATATCAAGCTTTTATGGACCTTCTATTTTAGCTGAATTTGCAGAAAATGTTGAGATGTTTAAGTATACAAAGGACTGGGTTAATAAAGCTTTATTTGAAGATGATTTTTTAGGTACTATAGAACCATCTGAAACTTGGACTAGCGAATATTTACCTTGGGAAGAGAAAAATAAAAATATTAAAAGAAATGTAAATAATGATGATAGAGGATATGAATTACTACAAGGAAAAGGAATAGTACAAGGTCATTTATTAGGTGGGTGCATAGAAGTATTAGAAATGATGAAAGGTACTGAATTATGGCCTAGCCTTGAAAGCTTTGAAAACAGCATATTATTTTTTGAGACTTCAGAAGATAAGCCAGAGCCAACTCAAGTTGAATATTGGTTACGAAATTATGGGATAATGGGTGTGCTACAAAAGGTTAATGGAATAATTTTTGGAAAGCCTTACGATGAACAGTATTATGAAGAATATAAAAACGTAATATTAAAGGTTGTAAGGGACGAGTTAAAGTTGGTAGACTTGCCTATATTATATAATATGAATTTTGGACATACAGCACCAATGTTTATAATTCCTTATGGAGCAATGGCAGAAGTAGATTGCAATTTGAAAAAGTTTAGCATTTTAGAGTCTGGAGTTAAAAATTCGTAGTATTATGCGAAATAGAAAGTTGCAACTATTGGTTGACAAGATTGTTAGCTTTAATTGATAGCTATTAATTTAATGTTTTTATATACTAAAGTTGAGGTGATAATAATGAGTCTTCAACAAAAATTACAAGCTCTTAGGAAAGAGAAGGGATTAACTCAAGAAGAGTTTGCTGAAACTATAGGAGTATCAAGACAAGCAGTGGCAAAATGGGAGGCAGGACAATCCTATCCTGATTTAGATAGATTAATTGAAATAAGCAATTTATATAAAGTGAGTATAGATAAATTAGTTAAAGACTGTAAAGAGAATTGTAGCTTTAATGAAGAAAAAACTTATAAAGATTATGCAGATAATGAGATGATATGTTTTCTGTGTAAAGCGAAAAAGGTTACTTATGCTGGTAGTGGTTCTGAAACTGTTTCTTCAAGACCTAATTCTCATGATTTAGAATATACTGAGGGAAATTTAAAATATATCGATACATATTTAGGCGGAGAGAAGTTCGTCGGAGAAGAAGCATTATGGAAAGATAATGTGCCAGTTTGGTCGATGAATTATATTGGTAGAATTATCGATGAGGGTTTTTCTGGTAGCTTTCTAAAGGCAGCATTATCTCTAGTATCTAAAGACTATCCTTATCGTGGTCCTATGGTATATGCAAATGGTGATTACATTTATCATTGTATAGTAAATGGAGAATTCAATTGGTTTCAAGGATACGAAGAAATATTTTATAATAACAATAAAATATATGAGTGTTTTTTTCATGGTGGCAGTGTTAAGTAATTGTATATGATGCCATTGAAATCCTCAATATTATATTGAAAATTATTTTTAAGTAACGTTGATATTCAGGCTGCTAATTTCTAGATAATATCATAATAAAAAAGGGAGAGGACAAATGGCTGAGATTGTTAGAAAGATTCGATATGATGAGCTTCAACAGCTGTTAATGCTATATAAACAATTACAACCAGAAGACCCTGATGTAAGCCTTAGTGAGAAATTAGAAGAGGCTTGGACTGCTATATATAATAATCCAAGTTATCATTATATAGTTGTTGAGGTAGAAGGTAACATTGTGTCATCCTGTAATATTACAATTATAAACAACTTAACTCGTAATTTAAGGCCTTATGGATTAATTGAGAATGTGGTTACTGACTCAAATTATAGAAAAAAGGGCTATGGTAAAAAAGTATTAAGTATGGCAGTGGATATTGCTAAAGATAATAATTGTTATAAGGTAATGTTAATGACTGGATCTAAAAAAGAAGAGACTCTAAGATTTTATGAAGAAGCTGGCTTTGAGAGAGGAATAAAAACAGGTTTTATTAAAAAGTTATAATTCCGTGTAATTTAAACATATGGTATAATCTTTTCATATGTATAAAGAAAATTGTATATAAAGTTAAAAGCAAGAGGTTTAAAATGGATAAAAAACTAGAGATGATGCAAAAACTTATCGATGAGAAAAAGAAAAATGGCATGAATAGGAATAATTCTCCAAAGGCTCAAAAAGTTATTGGCAAGAGCTCAAAGGGTGTTAAGATTGGAAATGGAAGAGGATTATTTGATAAATAGTGTAAGAATTCAAAAGACCATTGGTAAAGTCTACATTTACAGAGACTTTATCAATGGTCTTATTTTTTATAACATTACAAGGTCTTATTCATTATAAGTTTATAATGAGAATAACATTTTGGTCTATTATGAACCCGAAGAAGCTTTTAGGCTGATTAACATATAATTAAAAACTTCTAACAATGTTATTTACAACAAGTAAAGCTTTAGTAGGTTAAGGCCGTATAAAAAATTTTGTGTAAACTGAATAAAAACAACTTCTTCTTGGTAATAATTGAAATAACAATATATTACAAGAAGGAGTTGTTTTTTATGTCAAATGTGTCGAAAGAATTATTGAGAGAATTTATAAAGGAGCAGAACTTTACTAATGCTAATGAAGTATTAGATGCCATAAAAGGAATGTTTAGAGATGTTTTACAAGAGGCTTTGGAAGCAGAAATGGATGAAGAATTAGGTTATGGTAAGTATGATGTAACAGAAAAAGCAAGCGATAATAGTAGAAATGGCTATTCAAAAAAGAAAGTTAAAACAGAATTAGGTGCAATAGAACTGAATATTCCAAGGGATAGAAATGGAGATTTTGAACCTAAAATAGTACCAAAACATCAAAGAACCATAAATGGAATTGAAGATAAAGTATTATCGCTTTATGCTTCGGGAATGACAACAAGAGATATATCTGAACAGGTTAAAAATTTATATGATGTAGATATAAGTGCAGAAACAGTGTCAAATATAACTAATAGGATATTGCCAATGGTATCAGAATGGCAGAATAGACCTTTAGAAAACACATATGCATTTGTCTTTATGGATGCAATCCACTATAAAGTAAGAGAAGAGAAACAGATTGTACTTAAAGCAGCTTACGTAGTAATAGGCGTAAGCCTGGACGGCGAAAAAGAAGTGTTAGGAATATGGATTGGTGCAAATGAGAGTAGTAAGTTTTGGCTTTCTGTTCTAAATGACCTTAGGAATCGAGGCGTACAAGATGTACTAATCTTCTGTGTTGACGGCCTAAACGGCTTTAAGGATGCGATTGGCGCAACATTTCCATTCGCTAGAATTCAACGATGCATAATACACCAAATACGTTCTAGTATGAAGTATATACCATATAAGGATAAAAAGGCTTTTGTTGCAGATCTGAAGTATATATATGGTGCCGTTAATGAGGAAGTAGCTATGGAATATTTGATAGCTTTAAAGGATAAATGGTCTCAGAAGTATCCAAACGCAGTAAAAAGTTGGGAAGATAATTGGGATAATTTAAGTACATTCTTTGCCTTTCCTCAAAATATAAGAAAAATAATATATACTACAAATGTAATAGAGAGCTTAAATAGTCAATTTAGAAAAGTAACAAAGACTAAGCTAATATTTCCTAATGATGAAAGTTTATTAAAGATGCTATATTTAGCAGTTCAAAAAATATCAACAAAATGGAATAGAAATTATCGTGAATGGGATTTAGTAATCAATCAATTAAAAATAGTATTTAGCGAAGTGTTTGAAAAAATGGCATAAAAAGAACCTTAATCTAGAATTAAATCTAAGATTAAAGTCCCTTTAGTAAATTTCCTTAGGTATATTATGTGCAATAAATGTTAATAATATACCTATGAAGGAAATAAATTGTTCTTCACTAATATACATACTTAGACAAAAATCCAAGCCTGTCTAAGACTATAAATTAATGGTTATTTCCAAGAAGAAGATAAGAATACACGAAATAATTTACAGGCTCTAGGTTAACTGCATAATATGTTCTTTCCCAAAGACTTGTCCGTTAAAAACAAAGCCTGAACTTTTATATAATTTTACTGCTGCTTCACTTTCAGTATGGACACCTAAGAAAATTTTGTTATGAGATTTATCTTTTTTTATTATTTCAATAACATCGTTTAGTGCAGCTTTTCCGTATCCTTTATTCTGATGATTTTTATCAATCATTAATCTATAAATCCAGTATTCGCTATCATCAGTATCTATACAGTACATTACAAAGCCTACTAATATATCTTCTTCATATATTGCAAGAGGAATGCACTCTGGTTGTATTTTTGATTGTGCTATGGATACTGCGTTAGAAGTAACAAATTCTTTTTGATCATCGAGAACCTCTAGGCTAATAGTTTCCCAAAAGTTATCAGTGGTTATAGGTTGAAGTTTTATCATTTTTATTCTCCTTTAAATTTAATTTTAGGCATAAAAATGCCCGAGACATGGTTTTTATAGCCTCAGGTTAAACTACAATCTGATGATTAAACAGTTTGAACGTCCTGAAGCGATGATAAGTTATTATTTTTCATAATACATCGCTCCTTTCATAATAAGATCAATATTATTGTATCACTAATTGTATTCATGTACAATAATTAGTATTGGAGATAGATAAATTTAAGTTATCATAAAAGGAGGAAGGGCTGGTAGCATTACTTGCATATTTAGCCTAAGGTTTATATGAATATTCAAATATTTGGAACTAAAAAGTGTTTTGATACAAAAAAAGCAGAAAGATATTTCAAGGAAAGAAAAATATCATATCAATTTATTGATTTAAACGAAAAAGCTTTAAGTAAAAGAGAGCTAGAAAGTGTTAAAGCATCTATATCAATTAATGAGCTAATCAATGCTAAATCAAAAGAATATAAGACTTTAAAGTTAGAAAACATTAGGAGTAGCAGTGTAAAAGAAGAGTTATTGCTTAAAAATCCAAAGCTATATAATACCCCAATAGTTAGGAATGGTAAAGAAGCTACTTTAGGTTACAAACCTGAGGTGTGGGGAAACTGGGAGTAGTATTATCATATTAGTTATTTATAAAAATAACTATAGTGAAGTCATACGTTATAGTTAAAAGTGATAATAAACTATCTCGTAAGAATTGACTAAATTTAAAATTCAGTAGGTTTTATATAAAAAGGTTATTGAGAAATATGAAGCTACAATGTTATTTGTATATGAAGTTCTTTTATTAAGTCGTCATAGCAAAAAGCTTTAGGAAAAGTTTAGATTTATACGTGTTTTCCCATGCTATAATGATTTCTATAAGAAAGAAGATTCAAGCTAAGGAGTAGTTTATATATGAAGAAAACAAGAAATATAGTAATTTTATCAATAACCTTATTAGTAGCAATTGGTGGAGTCACAGTATATATTTTTAATAAATCATCAGAGGATAAAAGCAATACAACAGTAGTTAGAACTGAACATATTTCAAGTGATGACAATAAAAATACAGAAAATAATAATAAAAGTAAAGCTGAAATATTAGAAGTTGAGAATAAAACAGAAACTGAAAAAAAGCCAAAGGTTGAGAATAAAACGGAAGCTGAGAAAAAATCAGAAGTTAAAGATAATGGGTTTACTAAAGAAGAAGCTGCAGAATTTTTAGCTAAGTTCTATAAAAGTGATTTAAAAATTGAGAAAAGCGAAAAAACAGAAGAACCAATCTTTATTGCTGGGGACGATATATCACTAATAGTATTACCGGATTCTGAGAATGAAGGAGAAAAGTATCTTCCAGGAGTTAAATGTTACAAATTTATATCTAAATCAATAGCTATGCAAAAGAATGGGGGTACTGGAACCCTTGATTTTGGAATCATATTTGAAAATGGTAAGATATACACAAATGGGGTAGAAAGAAGTGAGGGAATAACTTTGAAGTAAGAATGATTATAGGATTTCTAAGAAATAATCACAAAGCAAAAATTGTCTCAAAATCAATATTATAATGGAATGGAATAGTAAGGAGAACTATTTTTGAATGGAAAGTATTACATTCAGAAGTAGTTCTTTTTTAAAAATAATGTTAACATAGTTAAGTATATAGGTTCCAATAATATTTCTAGATTTAATTCAGAACATGTTGGTAAAAGCAATGTGGATCTTTAAGTGGGGCATATATTTTTTTATAATATAAATTTGATGCTTTTACGAGTATAGAGTAATGAGAGGTAATATGAAATTAAACAAAGAACAACAATTGTTGATAAATGAAGACGAAAACAATATTTTATTACTAGCTTCAGCAGGAACAGGTAAAACTGATACTTTATCAAAGCGTATAGCCAGAATAATTGAAAGTGGTAAAGGGAAGCCAGAGGAGATATTATGCATCACTTTTACAAATAAAGCTTGCAGAGAAATGAAGGAAAGAATTGAGAAAGTAATTGGGGATAGCTCTAGAAATATTACAATAAGAACCTTTCATAGCTTCTGTTTCGATATTTTGAAGGTTGAAGCAAAAAAGAAGACGGATATATTTACAGACTTTATTATCTTCGACGAAGAGGATTGTAAAGAAATGATAAAGGTATGTGCTCCTCCTGGCTTTTCTATAGCTCCTATGCAGAGGTTTATAGATTCTGTAAAAAATATAAGGGTAAAATATGATATATATAGCGATAATTCCTTAGAAGATTATAAAAATGCAATTGGAATTTTTTTATCCCATGAAGAAAATAAAATTAATAATATATGCACAGAAAAAGGCCACCTTGATGAAGCATTGAAAAATTTTCTCATCAATAAAGGACATATTCTTGTAAGTTCATATAATAGGCTTCTTAGTGAAAATCATGGTTTAGATTTTACAGATTTGATTGTACTTACAAAAGAACTGTTTGAAAATCAGCAAGTGGTTTCAGCTTTAAGAGAAAGGTATAAATATATCAATATTGACGAAGTACAGGATACAAGTCTTTTAGAATACTCTATTATTGAAAAGTTATTTAAGAATAATAAGGTTTTAATTTGTGGAGATATATTTCAGACTATCTATAAGTGGAGAGGCTCTGCGCCGGAGAAAATTTTCGAAAAGTTTAAAAAGGATTATGGAGTCACGGAAATTGTCTTTAATGTGAATTATAGAGCAACAAAGAATTTAACTGACGCTTCTTTAAAGTTTCTTTATAATACTTTTCCTTTAGAAACTCAAAGTTTATACAAACAAGGAATCACTACAAATTCAATTGAAGTTGGTGAAAAAATAATATTAAAGGAAGCTTACGACATAAGAGAAGAAGCAAAATTTATATATGAAGAGATAAAGAACCTAAAAAACAAGGCTGAGGATTTATCAAGTATATGTGTACTGACAAGAGATAATAGATATAACATAGCTTTGAGTAATCAATTAAGGGATATTGCAAGTTATGAAGAAGATGGTTTCGAATTCATCTTAGTTGATCAGTTTAAATTTTTTAGAAGACAAGAGATAAAAGATATAATAGCATTTTTAAAGCTTTCTGCTAATAGATATGATTCCATAAGTTTAAAGCGAATCGTAAAAAGGCTTCCAACAGGGGTTGGAGACAGAACCTTTGAAGCTATAGAATCTGATGAATATAAAAAGATAGGAATAATTTTATCAGATTTTATTGACACAAATACATTGCAATATGGTGAAAAGTTCTCATTATTAATAAAAGAATTTAAGGATGATAATATAATAGTCTTTGATGTTGAAAGTACTGGTACTGATGTAACAGAAGATGAAATAATACAAATAGCGGCTATCAGGATTAATAGAAATGGTGAAGTGATAGATTCCTTTGAAAGATTCCTTAAACCTAAAAAGTCTGTTAAAAATTCCGAGCATATTCATGGTTTTAGTGATGAATTTTTAAAGGAGAAAGGTGAAGATAAGGAAACTGTAATAAAGGAGTTTTTAAGATTTTCAGAGAATGCTGTAATAGTAGGACATAATGTTCAATATGATATAAATATTTTATCAAGTGAAATCCATAGGTTAAACCTTGGAAAGTCGAAGTTTTTAGCTTTTTATGATACCTTAGATATCTACAGAAGGTTTTACCCTAATTTAGTTAATCATAAATTAAATACCTTGAGTGATATTTTTAAAACTGAAAACATACCAAGTCATGATGCCATGGATGATATCCTGGCTACTAAGGATCTTCTAATAAGAGCATTGAAGATAGATATAATACCTACTTCTATGGAAAGAATTGCAGGAATGTCTAAATATATTAAGGCATTTTCTTTTATTTCGGAAAAGCTTAATGATTTTTTTAAAGAAACTGAAGAAATGAGACCTTGTGAAGTTGTGAATTATATAGTCCAACATTTCAATTTAAAAACCTTATATCCTGGAGAAGAAGGGAAGGGTAAAATTGAGAGAATGAGAGACTTTTATGCACTGCTTAGAGATATAGATGATAAAAATAAAGGATCAAGAGATTCTCTTTTTGATATTATCAAGTTAACATCCTTATCTAATGGTGAACTAGAGTCACTTATTTTAAAAAGGACAAAAAAATCTAGAATACCTATAATCACAGTGCATCAAGCTAAGGGCCTTGAATATGAAACTGTGTTTTTAGCAGGTACTGCACAAAATGTATTTCCATCTTATTTATCAATTAAGACAAATAATTTAGAGGAAGAAAAAAAGACTTTTTACGTTGCAATAACAAGGGCAAAAAAAAGATTATTTATAAGTTACTGTCTCTATAATGAATATAATAAAAGAAACTTTAAGAGTGATTTTATAAACTTTTTGCCACAGACATATATTGAATTGAAATAAGCATATTTTAAAGGCTATGTACTAATGATTGAAGATTTAGTTAGGTATATAGTCTTTTTCTAATAGAAAAATTTTTTAGAATGAATTTTTTTGATATAGATTGTCTTATTTATGAAAAGGAGATGGGGTGATAATATTTGCAAAAATTTCAGCTAATAGAAAGAACAAAGGATGGCGATAAGGAAGCATTAGCAATTTTGTTTAAGGGAGGAAAGATTAATGGGAGTTTTAAAAAAATATAAGTTTATATGGATAGCTTTTATTATAATTGTTCTAATCATTTCAATTGTGGTTACAATGGTGATTAGTAAAGTGGCTGATGGAGGAATTGCTTTTGATAGTTCAACTACTCGGTTCTCAACAGAGGTTTCTGGAAAAAATTCATGGAAAATGAGTTATGGAAATTTTAATGGCTCAAAATCAAAAAAGATCAAATTAAAGGCAGGAGATACAATAAGTATTAGGGTTTCAGCAGAAACTAATGAAGGTTCATTAGAAATTGAATTTTGTAATAAAAATAAGGAGAAGATTAAGGGTATTCTTGAAGATTCTAGGCATGAGTTTCAATATAAAGTTGAAGAAGATGGAAGTTATTATATAAGAGTTATTGGAAATGATACAAAGGGGTCATTTGATATTTCTTGGAAAAAAGACAACTAATATGTTGTACAAAATAAAAAATTACAGCGTGATTCTGTGTTGAAAGATAAAGTTATAAAGGTTTATATAAATTTACTATGTATGAATTTACATAGTTGATATAATTAAAATGAAGATATTTTCATTTTGCAGAAAGTTAAATTAGCATTATGAAAATACTATAGATAAACTAGGTTATAATTTGGTTTATCTATATAAAGATTTACTTAATTAAATTTGTATAAAAAGTCAATATACATATAAGGAGATAAAGATGAATTTAATAACTATAAACGAGAATAACATAAATATGGTTCTTGAAATTACTAAGGAAAATGAGGTAAAGCTACTTCATTTTTCAGCATTACCCTTTGATGAAAGAGATATTTTAGCTGAAAGGCAAAAGGTTGGTTTTCGTCTAGTAGAAATTAATATTTCAGGATTAGATAGACCCCTTGAGAGGCACGGTACAAAATACATAGTTACAGCTCCAGGCTATAGAATGAAATATGATAGTCATAAGGATTATTACAATGAGCTAGGTAGAAAGCTTGAAATTGTTACTTTTGACTATGAAACAGGTATATATGTAACAAGCCATTTCCAATTTTACAAAGAGATTTCTGTAGTTAGAAGTTGGAGTGAAGTTATAAATAAAGGCAAAGAAACTCAAACTTTAGAATATATTTCTTCTTTTAATTTAACTGGTATAGAGAAGGAAGGAATTCTAGATCGTGATGAAAAGATGTCTTTAAAAATTCCTCATAATTCTTGGCAAAGAGAGATTCAATGGGAGACCTATTCTTTAGAAAAGCTTGGTATTGCTCAATCTCAACCAGAGATAGATCAACGTTCATCAAAAGTAATTGCTGCCACTAATACTGGTAATTGGTCAACTAAAGAATATCTTCCTATGGCATATTTAGAGAACCTAGAAACACATTCTAATTTGTTTTGGCAAATAGAGCACAATGGATCCTGGCATTGGGAAATCAGTGACCAAACAGGTCATTTATACATTCAATTAAGTGGACCTACCGAAACGGAATCTCATTGGTTTAAGAATTTAAAGCCAGATGAAAGTTTTATATCAGTTCCTGTAGCTGTAGGTGTATCCTTAGGAAATTTTGATGTGGCAATGGGTGAACTTACTAAGTATCGTAGAGTTATAAGAAGACCTAATAAAGATAATGAGGGATTAGGAATAATTTTTAACGACTATATGAATTGTCTTTGGGGAGATCCAACTACAGAAAAAGAACTTCCATTAATAGATGCTGCAGCTGAAGTTGGCTGTGAATACTTCTGTATTGATGCAGGGTGGTATAGTGCTGGTTTTTGGTGGGATAATGTTGGGGAATGGCTTCCAAGTAAAGAACGATTTCCTAATGGACTAAAAGAAGTTATTGATTATATAAGAAGTAAGAACATGATTCCAGGAGTATGGCTTGAGATTGAAGTTATGGGTATTAAATGCCCAAAGGTTCAACAGGTACCAGAGGATTGGTTCTTTGTTCGCCACGGTAAAAAGGTATATGATAGAAGTCGTTACCAATTAGATTTCAGAAATCCAGAAGTTGTTAAATACGCAAATGAGGTAATTGATAGACTTATAAGTGAATACGGTGTTGGTTATATAAAGATGGACTACAATATCGAGCCTGGCATTGGGACAGAACTAAAGGCTGATAGTATTGGAGATGGACTTTTAGAACATGAGAGAGCGTACCTTGCTTGGATTGATAGTGTATTCGAAAGATATCCAGATTTGATTATTGAAAATTGTTCAAGTGGAGGTCTTAGAATAGATTATGCTATGTTAAGTCGTTATAGTATTCAATCAACTAGTGATCAAGATGATTATAGAAGATATGCTACAATTGCAGCTAATTCACCTTCTGGGTTAACCCCTGAGCAATCTGCTATATGGTCATACCCGCTTACAGAAGGGGATAAAGAAGAAGTAATATTTAACATGATTAATGCTATGCTTCTTCGTATTCATCAAAGTGGACATTTAGCAAAAATTAGTGAGGAAAGAAAAGTTCTTGTGAAAGAAGCATTAGATTACTATAAAACTATGAGATTAGACATAAAAAAAGCATTACCTTTTTGGCCACTGGGGCTATCAAAATTTTCTGATACCTGGGTAAGCCTTGGACTTAAAGCAGAGAAAAAATCTTACGTGGCAGTTTGGAGAAGAAATAGTGTAGCAGAGACTAACATTATCCCTATAGAGCATCTGAAAGGGAAAAATGTTTCAGTAAAATGTGCATATCCAAAGGCTGAGGATTGTGAGTATCGTTGGAACTCAGTTTCTGGTACATTAAGCGTAAGGTTTAAAAAACAATTCAGTGCAAGATTATTTGAAATAATTGAAGAATAACAAAAAAATATTGAGACAATAAAACACACTAGGGTTAAGACCGTCATAGTCTTGATCCTAGTGTGTTTTACAGTTTTTATAAATATGTAAGTCTCATTATTGAAACTACATCAAAATTTTAAGAAAAATTGAAAAATCAATATACTCTATAAAGAATCTTTATTAGAACATATTAATACCGTTTAAATCGAAAGAATCAATACATTCAATGAAAATCATTATATGTTACTAAGATCTACTTTAGGTTCAGTTGCTATATCCTTTTTATACGCAAAACCACATATAAGTGAGGTCAGTGGTGAGACTAAAACCAAACCTATACAGCCTACAAAGGTATGTAAAATTTCAGAGGCTATGGTTTTTGAGGTGAAGATATTTATCATAGGCGTCCCTTGTGCCATGTATACCATCATCACTGAAATGTAGCTTCCCATATATGCCAGTAGTAGAGTTGAGGTTTGACTACCTACAACAGCTTTTCCTATGGTAAGACCAGAGAAAATCAATTCTTTCTTTGAGATATTAGGACTATTTCTTACTATTTCATCTAAAGCTGCGGAGATATCAATGGCTAAATCCATAACTGCTCCTGAACAAGCTAGATAGATTCCTGCTTGAAAGATTGCTGTTAAGTTAAGATTTTCATAACCAGCATACAGAAGTGATTCAGACCACTGCATTATTGCACCATTTATATTAAATAACTCTCCAAAAATTATTGCGAAGAAGCAAGTTATTAGAGAACATACTACTGAACCAGCAATGGCGCAATAAGCTTTTTTAGAAAATCCAGCAACTAGAAGTAAGGTTGTGATGGTAATGCAGTTACCTACAAGTAAAGCAATTAAAATAGGATTAATTCCATTTAACATTGAAGGTATAAGTATTTTCCAAATACTCATAAAAGCTAATGATAATGAAAGTAATGTTCTTGCACCGGTAAAACCTAAAAATGCAATTATGATTATAGCAAAAACTCCAAGTAATATTAATTCTTTTGAGATTCTATAATGATCGATTAAATTTGCAAACACTATATTATTATTAGCATTTCTCTCCAATAAAACCCAGGCTATGTCTCCAGGAGTAAATACTTTATCATACTCTAATTTCCCAGAGAGGAGATTGATGCCAGAAGTTTGTTCACCCTTGTGAATCCCATCTTTAATTAATATTTCGCAACGTTGCTCTCCTTGAGTAATAAGTCCTGTCTTATACATACCAGAGTTGTCCACAGAGAGTATTTTTCCACGGACTCCTTCAGAATTCACATAAATTTGCTTTTCAAAGCCTGTTGGTATAAAAATTAGTATCGTTAGTATTATTAAAAAAACAAGTATAAAAATTATTTCTTTCTTTTTTGGTAGTTTTAAGAGTTTAATAGTAATTACCCCTTTCTAAAAAGCAGAAATTTTCATCATTTGAAAGTAAAGAAATCTACACGTATTTTAGCTATCAGATAAGAACAACGTGTAGATTTCTTAGTATTTCTAATTTATTTTACTTTGCAAACATCAACTAGTTTTTTGAAGATATCAGTATTATCATATGAACCTTCAAAAATTTCGGAAGAAGCTCCATAAGCGTAAACTGGTACTGGTGTACCTGTATGAGAATAAGAAGTCCAGCCTATTCCAGCTTTATTATTTATAATATGGGTGATAGTGACAGAAAGTGGATCGTATTCTCCATAAAGAACTGCTGTCTCTTCATTTTTTGTACGTTGATCTGCTTTTTTCATAGATTCAGCAAAAGCATTTTGGAGCTTTTGATATTCATAGCTAGTTAGAACATATGGTTTGTTTGCTTCAACATTGGCATCAGCATCACCTGGGGCAATCAGTCCAAAATTTTCTTTAATCATTGGCATAACTTCTTCGAAAGATATATTTGGGTTTGCTTCTTTCTTCTTGCTTATTAAAGTATCAAAGGCAATGTAAGAGATTTTTTGCTTGTCTAGAATGTTAAAGGCAGTGTTATAACCAGTAGCGGCATATCCTATTGTCATACCACCAGTCTCATGGTCACCAGTTACAAGAATTAAAGTTTCATCAGGATGTTTTCCAGCGAAATCTATAGCCTTTTGAACAGCACTTTCTAAACCAATAACTTCTTTAATTGCGCTCATAGCATCGTTAGCGTGACACGCCCAGTCGATTTTACCTGATTCACACATTAAGAAGAAACCTTTATCATTGTCTAATATATCTATGCCTTTAGAAACATAATCTGCTAGAGTTAAGTCGCCGTCTTTAGTATCTATTGTATAAGGCATTGATCCAGAATCTTCTGTTACTGGAGTTACAGCATATACCTTGTTAGATGAGGAATCAAGCTTTTGGATATCTTCTTTTTTATTCGCAATAGTATAGCCTTTGCTTTTTATAACTTCGTAAGCATCCTGTTTATCTTTTTTATCACCTGTTGCTTTATAGATGCTTCCACCACCAAAATAATCAAAGTTACTTTCTGGCAGTTGCATTGCTATGTCATAATAATCATTTCTTGATGGAACATGGGCATAGAAGGCAGCTGGAGTAGCGTGGTTTATTGTAACTGTTGAAACAATACCAATCTTTTTACCAGCAGCTTTTAATTTTTCTGTTATACTTTCAGGTTTAGTAGTTTTATCTACATTTAAACCGATAACTCCACTATGGGTTTTAACACCACTAGAAATAGAAGTGCCTGTAGATGCAGAGTCAGGGCAGAAGGAAGTTGCATCAAAGGTAGTTGCAAGTCCTACGGCAGGAAAGCCTGTAAAATTAAGAGGTTTAGTAGCTATTTGTCCTGAGGTGTTATTTCCTCTGTATACCTGAGTAGCGTTAATTTGCACACTAGACATACCATCACCAATAAAAAGGAAAACATATTTTGGAGTTTTTCCTTCTGTGGATTTAGAAGCTGTAACCTCAGTGTTTTTTACTTCCTTTTTCGAAGAAGTTCCACAACCAGTTAACATTGTTACTGCAGCTGTTACAGATAATAGTATTGCTAAAATCTTTCTTTTCATCTTTTTTCCTCCTTGAATGCATTACTAGCATTGACAATTAGAGTATGGGACTAAAAGGTAAAAGAGAGATTAATGATATATTAAGTTAATGTAAAGTTTTGTATTAATAGTTATATTCCGTAGAGTTTTCGAAATTCATTTGGAGTAAGTTTTTCTATTTTTTTAAACATAGAACAAAAATAACTGACGTCTTCAAAACCAGAATTTTTTGCGATTTCCTTTATTGGCATGTTTTTTTTACTTAATATCATTTCCTTGCTGTTTTTAATTCGGATATTGTTAATATATTCAAAGACTCGTATGCCAGTAGTTTTTTTAAATACTGTACAAAGATATTCAGGAGTGACATTAGCAACTTCTGATAAATCTTGCAAAGTAATGATTTTATCATAATTATCATCTATATAATCGAGGACTGGCCTTAGCTTAGAATATTGATTAATCATATAATCTACTTTATCAGTGGAAGTATAAGCTAGGATGTCCATTAAGATGCTATAAATGATTTTAGAGCTTTCAAGACTTTTTATAGTATTATATGATGCTGCTAATTCTAAAAGCTTTTCCATTCTTAAAATAAAAAGTTCTGGTTCAGAAACAGAGAAAACTTCAGAGTGTTGTATACCTCCATTTTTTAAGATTTCTTCAACGGCATAGCCGTTAAGGGCAACCCAGTCTACAATCCACTCTTCGGAACTAGAATAATATTCATGAGAAGTATGGGGGAATAATAACATTGCTTGGTTTTCATTTATAGTTATAGTTTGATTGTTAATTTTTAACATTCCTGAACCTTTTCTGCATTGTATCCATTGGAAATGAGGATAGCCTTTTAGTCTTATAATGTGCTCTTGGGTATGGTTTATACCAACACTTACAAGATATACAGGCAATTTAGATTCAAATTCAGTGACTACAGGGAAGGTTATATAATTCATTGTCTACCACCTTAATATTTTCATATTTATCTTAAAATGCTTAGATTGATATTAGTATTATTACGAATATATAATGTTAATATAATTATACTACATGAGGTGATTAATATGGTTAAAAAGTATGCTCCAATTAATAAAAACTTTCCTCACTTTTACCACGGAGGAGATTATAACCCAGATCAATGGTTAAAGTATCCAGGAGTTTTTGAAGAAGATATAAGACTTATGAAGCTTTCTAATTGTAATGTTATGAGTATAGGAATTTTCTCATGGACAGCTTTAGAACCTGAAGAAGGTAACTTTAATTTTGGTTGGATGGATAATGTTATAGATAAATTATACGAAAACGGAATTTATGTAGTTTTAGCTACTCCAAGTGGTGCTAGACCAGCTTGGTTATCAGAAAAATATCCTGAAGTATTAAGAGTTAATTCTGCTAGACAAAAGAATCATCATGGTGAACGTCATAATCATTGTTACACTTCATCTGTTTATAGAGAAAAAATCCAAATAATGAATAGAAAATTAGCTGAAAGATATGCAAAACATCCAGCAGTTCTTTTATGGCATATATCAAATGAATTTGGAGGAGACTGTCATTGTGAATTGTGTCAAGAAGCTTTCAGAAATTGGTTAAAAGATAAATATGAGACTCTTGATAATTTAAATCATGCTTGGTGGACAGAGTTTTGGAGTCATAGATATACTTCTTGGTCACAAATTGAATCACCAGGACCACTAGGAGATAGCAGTCTTCATGGATTAAATTTGGATTGGAAGAGATTTGTTACATACCAAACTACTGATTTCATGAAGCACGAAATGAAACCTCTTAGAGAAATAAATCCTGAAGTGCCTATTACAACAAACTTAATGGAATACTTTGATGGATTAAACTATTGGGAAGTTGCTAAAGAGTTGGATGTAGTATCTTGGGATAATTACCCTCAATGGCATGGTAGTCAAAGTGATGCTGATTTAGCAATGTATATATCTATGTACCATGATGTTATGAGATCATTAAAAGGTGGAAAACCATTTATGTTAATGGAAAGTACTCCAAGCTTAACTAATTGGCAAGGCATCAGTAAACTTAAAAAGCCAGGAATGCATTTATTATCTTCACTTCAAGCTGTTGCACATGGTTCTGATACTGTTCAATATTTCCAATGGAGAAAAAGCAGAGGTGCAAGTGAAAAATTCCATGGTGCTGTAGTAGATCATTGTGGACATGAAAACACTCGTGTATTTAGAGATGTAACTGATGTTGGAAATGCATTAAGTAAAATGGATGAGATAGTTGGTACTACAGTACCAGCAGATACTGCTATTATATTTGATTGGGAAAATAGATGGGCTGTAAATGATGGAAGAGGTCCAAGAAACATTGGAGTTAAATACGAAGAAACAGTAGTTAACCATTATAAAACTTTCTGGAAAAAAGGCGTGCCAGTAGATGTAATAAATATGGACCAAGATTTTTCAAAATACAAAATACTTGTTGCACCAATGCTTTATATGGTGAGACCAGGTGTTGCAGAAAGAATTGAAAAATTCGTTAACGATGGTGGAACTTTTGTAGCAACTTATTGGTCAGGAATAGTTAATGAAACAGATTTATGTTTCTTAGGAGGATTCCCAGGGCCACTTAGAAAAGTATTAGGTATTTGGTCAGAAGAAATAGATTCCCTTTATGATAATGAAAGAAATTCTGTAACTTTTAAAGAAAATGAGCTTTCTGTAAATGGAACTTTTGAAGCCTTTGAATTATGTGATTTAATCCATGAAGAAACAGCAAAAGCTATTGCTTATTATGATAAAGATTTTTATGCTGGCAGACCTGCTGTTACAGTTAATAACTTTGGCACAGGAAAAGCTTATTATTTAGCAGCAAGAACTAAGGATGATTTCTTTGATGCATTTTACGGTAAGCTTATAGAAGAAACTAAGGTTAAAAAAGCACTTGATACAGAACTTCCTCTTGGAGTAACTGCACAAGTAAGAACAGATGGAGAAAAGAATTATATCTTCTTAATGAATTTCAATAACGCAGAAGCTGTTGTTAATATTGGAGAAGGCAAATTCATAGATTTTCTTTCAAAAGAATCATTAAAAGAAAGAATATCCTTAACACCATTCGGAATAGTAATAATAGAGGAAACTAGATAGCAGTTATAGTTTTAGTCAATATATAGATTTAAAAAAATCATAAATCAGGGATTAATCTATAAACAAAACTAAACTGAAAATTATTTAGCATAAAATACTAGAATTTTATTTATAAATATATAGATAAAAATGTACAAGAGAAATGATTATTTGGGTAATAATAAAAGTATTAAAATATAGGAGGCTAAATAATGAAAAAATATGTTTGCTTAGTGTGTGGTTATGTGTATAATCCTGAAGAAGGTGACCCAGATAATGGAGTACAACCAGGTACAGATTTTGACGATATTCCAGATACTTGGGTATGTCCATTGTGTGGAGTAGGCAAAGATGATTTTGAAGTAGAAGAGTAAATTAGAGATACCTAATCAATTATAAAGACTGTATATCAAAGAATTCATTATTCTATTGATATACAGTCTTTAATTAACCCGTTGTGCTAGTTAAATACGCTGGCAATACTTACAAATAGAAAAACTCCAGCATATTTGCTAACCTATCATTAAAAAACACCACTAATCTAATGATAGGAGGCTAACCTATATGCCAGAGTTTAATAAAGATTCTACCATAACAATAAATGACTTAAAAGATTTTATTGTTGTCACTTATGTTATAATTGATGACTTTTACCAAAAAGTAACTCCAACATTTATTAAAAATCGTCGTAACATCGCTAAATCAGTAATGACTGATAGCGAAATAATTACGATTTCTTTAGTAGGTGAACTCTTAACCATTGACTCTGAAAAAGCATGGTTTGGATTTTGCTCTAAAAACCTACGAGACTTATTTCCCAACTTTTGTAGTAGGCCGAGGTTTCATAGAGTTAGAAAGTCATTATTTCGAGTCATTGATGAAATTCGTAAAGAGTTAACGAAATTTCTTAACTATCAATATGACCGAATGAGAATTGCAGATAGTATGCCAATTCCTGTGTGTAAGTTTGGGAGAGCTCATTTCCATAAAGCTTTTAAGCCGGAGGCTGCCTACGGGCGATGCGCTTCGAAAAAAGAAACATATTATGGATTCAAATTACATGCTTTAGTAGCCCTCGATGGCTATATCACAGATTTTACTGTAACAGCAGCAAATATTGATGACAGAGATGTCGTCTGGGAACTCACAGCTAATTCAGAGATTGATATACTAATAGGTGATAAAGGATATATAGGTCAAAAAGTTGCTTCGCAATTAAAAGAAACAAGGTACATTCGTCTTTTAACAATAAATCGTAACAATAGTAAAACTAAACTTTTAAAACCTTTTAGGCAGTTGATATTCAAGGCTCGTCGTAGAGTAGAAACTACTTTTTCTCAGCTCTCCGAGCAATTAAATATGCAGAGGGTTCTTACAAAATCAACTTGGGGATTTGCCACAAGAATATCAAATAAAATATTAGCTCATAATCTTTGCTATTTTATAAATAAATTTTTTAATATAGGTATAGAAATATCAAAGATTAAAGAATTAGTATTCGGATAATAATTTCCAAAAACAGTATATGAGACAATAGGATAGGACTGCCTAAAATCATGGTATAAATATCCTTTTAATGAAAACTTATCTGCTAGCACAACAGGTTAATTATTATTCTTGAATTCCAGGAATTTTTGGAAGGCCATTAAAACCAATTTTTAATTCTTCGTCTGAAGGTATATAATCGGTCATTTTTCCTTCGTGATATGATGTGTAAGCAGTCATATCGAAGTAACCAGTACCTGTAAGACCAAATAAAATAGTTTTTGCTTCGCCAGTTTCTTTGCATTTTATAGCTTCATCTATAGCAGCACGGATTGCATGAGCGGATTCTGGTGCTGGAAGAATTGTTTCATTCTTAGCAAAGAATACAGCTGCTTCAAATACCTTTGTTTGTTCAACTGATATTGCATCCATGTAGCCATCATGATAAAGCTTTGAAAGAACTGGAGACATTCCATGATATCTAAGTCCACCAGCGTGATTACCAGAAGGAACAAATCCACTACCTAATGTATACATTTTTGCAAGTGGTGTTACCTTTCCTGTATCGCAGAAGTCGTAAGCGTATCTTCCACGAGTTAATGAAGGACAAGATGCAGGTTCAACCGCAAGAATTCTAGGGTTTGCTTTTCCAAGTAATTTATCTTGCATGTAAGGTGCGATAAGTCCTCCTAAATTAGAACCACCACCAGCACAGCCTATTACAACGTCTGGATATTCACCTAATATATCCATAGCAGCTTTGGCTTCTAAACCGATAATTGATTGATGAAGTAAAACTTGATTTAGTACTGAACCTAAAACATATCTACAACCTTCTGTAGTGACAGCTTTCTCTACTGCCTCTGAAATAGCACAACCAAGGCTACCACCAGTATTAGGGTCTGATTCTAAAATAGCACGTCCCGCATTAGTAGTGTCACTTGGACTTGGAATTACATCCGCTCCAAAGGTTTGAATAATTGCTTTACGATAAGGTTTTTGATTATATGAAACTTTTACCATATATACAGTTAAAGGTATATCATAATAAGAACAAGCTTCTGATAGAGCAGTTCCCCACTGACCAGCTCCAGTTTCAGTTGTTAGACTTGTAAGTCCTTGTTCTTTAGCATAATATGCTTGAGCAATAGCAGAATTAAGTTTATGGCTACCTGAGGTATTATTTCCTTCAAACTTATAGTAAATTTTTGCTGGTGTTCCAAGAGCTTTTTCTAAATTGTATGCACGAATAAGTGGTGATGGTCTGTAAATCTTGTACATATCTAGAATTGGTTCTGGTATATCAAAATATCTTGTTGTAGAATCCATTTCTTGTCTTGCAAGTTCTTTACAAAATACAGGATATAAATCTTCCTCTTTAGCAGGTTCAAAGTTAGCAGGGTTTAGCATTGGTTCTGGTTGTTCTTTCATATCTGCTCTAAGGTTATACCATTGTTTTGGCATTTGATCTTCAGTCAAGTATAATCTATGTGGTACTTTTTTCATTGTTAAATTAGCCCTCCTCTAAAAATATCATCAATATATATTATAATGAAAACGTAATCGGTAATCAAGAATTTTGATTTTGCGACAAAATTTGTTGTGGAATACTGGAAAATATTAAATTACAATAGATGAAAATTAAAAAAAATTCTTGGAATTTTAACGAAAGACAAAATAAAAATTGAAAGTTTATTGGAAAAAAATGCTATAGTTTTTAGTAGAAATATATAATATAATTGATATATAAGACTAATTAGTAGAGGTTTATACAATGAGGAGTTATAAAGAATTTCTAATAAATTCATTACTTGATTCCTATGAGAGGAGTTCATTATATAAAGGTACTTCTCAAAAGGATCATAAAATATATTTTTATTTTAATAAAAAGAATATTAAAGAATATTTTGATGACACAGATTTAAGATATAAGAAAAAAATAGACGCTGACTGCGAAGAATTGGGGAAAAGAGGTTTTATTGAAATTGTAAGAGAAGAAACCTCAGAGGAAAATGTAATAGAAAAGGTAGCTCTTAATATTGAAAAATTAAAAGAGTGTTATAAATATGTAAATAGAATTGAAAAATCAGCTATAGAGAGTGATATATTGAATATATTAGTACCCTATTTAGAGCGAGAAGACTTGCTTGGAGAATTTTCTAGGGAGATTTCAGAACGGATAATTAGTAAGATTTCCGTTAAAAAATATTTTGATCTTGAAAAGCTTCAGGATGTCCAAGATCTGCTAATAGCGTTAGATTATGTAGTGGTGCAGAAAAAAGAAATACTTAAAAAAGAGTTTTCTGCAAAAGTTTTTGGAAATTCAGAAAGATATGAAGAAATTGAAAATAAAGTTTTAAGAGTATTAAAGGATTTTGGAAAAGAAGATTATGTTAGGGATTATAATATCTGTAGCTACTATTCACAGATACATATGAAAGGGTATATTAAGATAAAGACAAAAAAGAATTTTCTAGATATAAGTGAATTTTTAGAAGGAATAGCTCTTAGTTCTAGAGATTTATCTCTTATAGAAGAAATTAAGATTTTAGACCAACAAGTAACAGTAGTTGAAAGTCTCACTGCTTTTCATAAATGTGATGAAACTGATGGTGTCTTTATATGTTTAGGTGGAATGCAAAATTTTATTAGGCAAGAACTGTTAACAAAGATTCTTAATAATAATAGAGAATGTAGCTATTATTATTACGGAAATATTGATGTAGAGAGCTTAAGAATATATAATTACTTAAGGGGAAAAACAAATATTGAATTTCAGCCTACTAACATGGCAAAAGAAGTGTTAATTCATAATAGAAGTTGTTGTAAAGAACTTAGTGTAAATGATAGGAAATGTTTAACCGAGATTTTAGAGGATGAAAAATACAAAGAGTTTTATTCTTTAATTAACTTTATGCTTCAAGAAAACATTAAGTTGGAATACGAAAGAGCTTAAATTGTTATATAGGATGCAAATTTGAGAATCATAAAGATTCTCTTTTTTATATAGGTTTGTAAATTTAACACTTATACCTTATATGTCTAAATATGTCCAAGTTTTAAACTAAGTTTAGTTGTAGTTTTAAATTTATCAGTAAACAAAAGAAGGGAGAAGGAATATGGAGCATTTTTCTAAAAATAGTGTTGATGATAAAGTATTAACCTTAAATGATATATTAGAGGCGAGAAGTAGAATCAGAAATATATGTATAAATACAAATTTGATTTATAGTTATGAGTTTAGTAAAGAAAGTGGAAATGAGGTTTATATTAAGCCAGAGAATTTGCAGATAACTGGAGCATTTAAACTTAGAGGTGCTTTAAATAAAATATCAAAACTAAGTGACGATAAAAAGCAAAAAGGACTAATAGCATCTTCAGCAGGAAATCATGCTCAAGGAATAGCTTACGCTGCAAATAAGTTAGGAATCAAAGCAACCATTGTTATGCCAGAAACCACGCCATTAATAAAGGTTCAAGCTACTGAAAATTATGGAGCTAAAGTTGTGCTTAAAGGAAAAGTATATGATGATGCTTATGAAGAAGCAAGAAAGCTAGAAAGAGAAAATGGATATACTTTTGTTCATCCTTTTGATGATCTGGATGTGATGGCAGGTCAAGGGACTATTGCTTTAGAAATTATTGAAGAACTAAAGGATGTAGATGCAATCCTTGTACCAATAGGCGGTGGAGGATTAATCAGTGGAATAGCTGTTGCTGCCAAAGCACTTAATCCGGAAATAAAAATTATTGGTGTTCAAGCGGATGGAGCAAATCCAATGAAGCGTTCCTTTGATCTTGGGAAGCTTGTTTTTGCTGAAACAATAGATACCATTGCTGATGGAGCTGCTGTAAAAAATCCCGGAGAACAGACTTTTAAGGTTATAAAAGAATATGTGGACGAAATCATAACTGTTAGTGACCAAGAACTAATGGAAGCTGTTTATATTCTTTTAGAGAAACATAAGCTTGTGGCTGAAGCAACAGGAGTGATGTCTTTGGCAGCCCTTAATAAATTAAATTTTAAAGGGAAAAAAATAGTTTCGATAATTAGTGGTGGTAATATAGATATAGTTACTATGTCTGCTCTTTTAAACCATGGTCTTCTTTCTAGGGGGAGGATTTTATGTTTTTCTGTTAAGCTTAAGGATACTCCAGGTCAACTTTTAGAAATAGCAAAAATTTTATCTGATATGAAGGCAAATGTAATAAAACTTGATCATAATCAGTTTAAAGCGATAGATAGATTAAAACATGTGGTTTTGGAAGTAACTGTAGAGACTAATGGACATGATCATATTGAGAAAATCATAAAAGCATTAAATGAACAAGGATATAATGTAGAGAAGATTTATTAATATAAATTCAGTTTAGTATGATAATTAAATTATTTTTTCACCTCAATGAAAAATTTATACAAAATTAAATTGATTTAGTAATGCAAAACTATAAAGCAATTTGTATTTTTTTATATATCATGGTAAAATAAATGTTGACTTACTTATTATTCATGATGTGGAGTGGGCAACATTATTTGAAAATGATAATGTAAAATATACCATTGGGGGAATAGTAATGGGTTTTTTAATCAACAAACTGAAAATAAAGTATAAGATAAGTATCTTAATTGCAATCTTTATCTTTGGATTTAGTATTTTTGCTTTGTATTCTATTAATACATTGACAAAAATTAAGGTGAATGGACCAATTTACGATGAGATCATCGAAGGAAAAGATTTGGTTGCTGACATATTACCGCCGCCTGAATATATCATAGAAGCGTACTTAACTACCATGCAGATGGTAAATGAAACAAGTGATTCAAAAGTTAAAGATTATAAGGAAAAGATGGAAAAGTTGAAGGATGATTATGAAGAAAGACATAAGGTCTGGGTCGAAAATTTAGATGAAGGGGAAACCAAGACTCTAATGACTGAAAGCGCTTATGTAGCAGCAGAAGAATTCTTTAATATATATAAAACAGAGTTTTTACCTGCAATAGAAAAGGGTGATAAAAACACTGCAAATAGTCTTACTTATGGAAAACTAGCAGTTGCTTATAATATGCACAGAGAGAATATTGATAAGGTAGTAGTATTAGCTAATGATAACAATGTTAGAATTGAAAAGCAAGCAAATGCGTATATAAATAGGACGATGACTATTACAGCAATTCTAATTATAGCAATGATACTGTTACTTGTATTTATCTCAACAGTAATTATAAAGCAAATTACGAAGCCAATAAAAACAACTACGGAGATGCTGAGAGATATTGCCAGTGGAAATGGAGATTTAACAAAGCGCTTGGAAGTCATTAGTAAAGATGAGATTGGAGATATGTCAAAGTACTTTAATTTATTTATTGAGAATGTTCATTGCATAGTTAAAGCAGTAATGATTCAATCAAAAGAATTAGATTCTCTGTTTAGGGCTGTTGCAAAAAATATTGATGACCTGAATAAAAATATTATTGATATATCGGAAATTACTGATGAAATCAGTGAGAGTATGCAAGAGACTGCTGCTGCAACAGAAGAAATTAATGCTTCTGCCTTTGAAATTGAAAATGACATTAATAGATTCTCGAGTATCGCTAATGAGGGATACACTGCCTCGGAGAAAATTAATGCTAGAGCTGAGAAGGTAAATGAAAATTCATTGTTAGCTCAGAAAAAACTAAAGGAAGTTTATGAGATAACTCATATTAAGATGGTTGAAGCTTTAGAACAATCGAAATCTATTGAAAAGATAACAGAAATGTTAAATAGAATATTACAAATTTCAAATCAAACTAATATTTTAGCTTTGAACGCAAATATCGAGGCAGCTAGAGCAGGGGAACATGGGAAAGGTTTTGCTGTAGTAGCTGATGAAGTGAGAAATTTGGCTTCTGAATCAAATGAAGCTGCTAAAGATATTCAAAGTACTATAAGTATAATTTTGGAATCAGTTCGAAACTTATCTCAAAGTTCAAGTGAAGTATTAGAATTTATAGATACTCAAGTTGTCAATGATTATGAGACGCTTGTTTCAACAAGTGAGCAATACAGCAAAGATGCCGGATATTATAGCAAGCTTTCAGAGAATATTAGCATCAGATCAAGAGAATTGCTAGATGCAGTTAAAAATGTTACTTTAGCAATTGAAGATATTACAAAGGCAAATAATGAAGGTGCTGATGGAAGCGCAGACATAGCAAATAAAACTACTATTGTTGCTGAAAACTCTCAAGTTGTATTAAGTAATGTAAATGGAGCCAAGGCATCAGTACATAAGCTATCTAAAATGATTGCAAATTTTAATGTATAGTTTAATATAAAAATATATTCTTAAATATAATCATCAGTAATTAAATTTTAATGTATATATGTTGCAATAAAGTTGATTTACAACTTACCAAGCTTAGTGGCTATAGTATAGAATTTAAATGTAGTTTTAATATTGAAACTTATATATAACCAAACCTTTGGATAGTTAAGATATCCAAAGGTTTGGTTTTTTCAAGAATGATGGATATATATACGGTTCGATTAAAAATATATATTGTCTTAGCACTGTATATGAGTTTAATGTAGAAAGTTATTGGAAATTATATATGAGATTTTGTTATATATACATTATTAATCTTGCAGGTGATGATATGAGATGAATAAAAATAGATTATAAGAAATTTTAAAGATATTATAGCAAAATTATCAAGTATAACCATTAGAATATTATTAAATCATTAAAAGAAAATTAAGTCTTATTTTGGTGTATGTGTTCATCATTACAATTCTACCTATGGGTTTGTTAGCCCAGCGAGTAAATGCAACAAATTTACCATTAAGTAGCTATGATAAAAATGGTAATCTAAATTATAATGGAAGTTATTTGGGCCGAGATATAAACAATGTATATAGACTAGAGAATTATAACAAATCTTCTTTAGTCATTATACAAAGCTCAGAGGGCAGTCCAGTTGAAATAATTAAACATAATCCAGATGAGACTAGTAATAGATTTGAGACTGAACTTGAAGATTTCCGTAATTATATAGGTGCAGCTTCTGGTAGTTTCTACTATTTAGTTCGTGGAACTAGTGGTGTTTCGATTAATTCATTAAATCTTACTACTGGAGAAATTGGAAAACTATGTGATGTGCAAGTTCCAACTGGATTTCAATCTTTGAAATTCCCAGATATGTAAAAATATATAAATATGGTACAATTGTTTTAAGTTATTCTACTGAAACAGAAAATTTTAGGTCTGGGAAGGTTTGCTTAATAAAGATAACAGGTAATAAACAAAGTATTTTAAACCTATATGAACACGGAGTACTGTTAGTAAATACATTTAATATGGATAGCAAAGGAAATCTTTGGGTAACGTCTGTAACAAATCCTTCATTGATTAAAGTTGATAAATAATATTATGAAATATAAGATAGAAACTAATGGATATTCTATAGAAAACTTAGAGGGAATTAAAATTGATTATGAAGATAATATTTGGTTTAATATGCATGATCCAGAAATTGGAGGTACTAGACCAGATCTATTGCTTAAAGTAAATGAAACTGGAAGTGGTGTTATCTCTAAAACCTATGGTGCAGATAACGGGTTAGTAAATATACAAACTACCACTAAAGATAGCAATGGAGTTATATGAGTACAAGATGGTGTGGATCTTAAAAAGCTTGAAAATGACAGTTTTATAGCAAAGTATAGAATTAATTATCCAAGACTATGGTATTTAAATGTAGTAGATAATAATCACTTTGTAGTTGCTCATAATTGGAGTTATATTTATGTAAACAACGGTGATTTAGTTACAACTCCAAGCATAAATGTTGAAAAATTAGTTTATCCTATGGTAAACATAATAAATATTAATGATGGTACAGTTATTGTAACTATACAAAAAAATAGTATAGACAAAAATGCTACTAATGTAATAGAAACAGGAGTATCCAGTGATAATATTCCAGTTGAAATAAGAGTAGATATATCATCTATAATTGGGTGGTTCAGGTAAGTTGCAATTTAAAACTTCAGGGATAGATTTAGCACTTCCAATAGGTGCAATCGATTATACTATATTATCAGAAGGGGAGTATTTATCCTTCAAACAAATAATAAATACAAATGACCCTTTGGCTACATCAATTAAAGCTGTCAATAAGGTGTTTAACTTTGAAGTAAGTATATATAATAAAGATGGTGGAAAAGTAAAGGACATTTATTTAGTAATGCTAATAAAGCACAAGTGATATTAAATCTAAGTGCTGAGGACATAGCAGCAATAAATACTGGTAAGTTAGCTGTTTTCTATTATAATGAAAGTACTCAAAACTTTGAAAATTTAGCTGGAAGCTATGACAGCACAAGCAATACTTTTACCTTTGAAACAACACACCTAAGTAAATTTGTTATTGGAGAAGCGGATAGTGTAGGCAATGTATTGCCACAGTTTGGTACATTTATTGATACAACTGTATTAATAGCTTTTGGATTAACAATGATTCTCGGTGGGGGATTGTATATTTAAGAAGTAAAATCAAAATTAAATAGTAAAAGATAAAATTTTATAACAATTATCTGTAAAATATAAAACAGCAAGGATTTTTAAAGTCTTTGCTGTTTTTGTGTCTATAATTTATTTTTATAAAAATAGAATTAAAGTGAAAAATAGTTATGGTCAAATAATATTTTTTTTGTAAATGAGAAAGATAATTAGGAAAACTATTTATTGCAACCTATACAAAGGAATTGATTTTCTTGAAAGGATGAAAAAAATGGAGTTGTTGAGAGTTGTACTTACATCTATCGGATCAGTTGTTGCACTTTTTATTTTGACTAAAATCATTGGAAATCGGCAGATGTCACAAGTAAGTATGTTTGACTATATTAATGGAATTACCATTGGTTCTATCGCAGCAGAAATGGCTACGTCACTAAGCGATGATTATATAAGACCATTAATTGCAATGATAGTATATGCAATAGTATCAGTAGCTTTTTCCATTTTAACTTCTAAATCAATAAAGTTTAGAAGAATATTAACAGGAGAAACCCTTATTCTTTTTGACCAAGGAAAACTCTTTGAAGCAAACTTTAAGAAAGCAAAACTCGATCTTAGTGAGTTTTTGACACAATGTAGAAATAGTGGATTTTTCAATTTATCTAATATTGAAACTGCTGTTTTAGAATCAAATGGGAAGATTAGTTTTCTTCCAGTATCATTACAAAGACCAGCAACGCCAAGTGACTTAAATCTAAAGGTTCAACAAGAAAAATTAGTGGTAAATATAATCATAGATGGTAAAGTTCTGAAGGATAATCTCAAATTCACTGGTAAGGATGAGAAATGGCTTGGAAAGCAATTAAAAAATCAAGGAATTTCAGATGTTTCACAAGTATTTCTTGCCACCTGTGATGACAAGAAGGATCTAAGTGTTTATGTAAAAATAAAAAAGAATATGAGCCGTGATATGTTTGAATAAATAGCTAATAATAGGTTCTGATACATAAATTAAACTGCTAGGTAAAACAGATAGTGATTATAAAAACTAAAGAATATAAAGCATAAAAAACCACCTTGTTGGTGGTTTTTTTATTTAAATTACTTTGCTTGAGATTTTCTTCTATCAATAGCTTCTTGAGTTCTTTCTCCAAAGTTTCTCAACATTACTGTTGCTGTTAAGAATACTATCATTATTATAGTTAAGATAAGTACATCTTTACCAACTACGCTGTAATTTATTGATGTAGCTGAAATTGCTTCTTTTAATGACTCTACCACGTATGTGAATGGCATAAATGGGTTGAGAACCTTAAAGAATCCAGGTACAAGTTCTAATGGGAAAGTACCTGCACAAGCAGTTAACTGAAGTATCAATAATATTATGCATATAAGTCTTCCAGCATCTCCAACCATTGATATAAAGAATTGTGCAATGGAAATAAATACTAGAGCAAAGAGTAATATTAGTGCAAAGTACAATACAGTGTTAGTAGGGTGTAATCCTAAAGCCAATACTATTGCACCAACACAGATTGCTTGAAGTATACCTATAAAGCCAAAGGAAATAAATTTCCCAAATACTTTATGGAATTTTGATGCTTCTTTAAATTCTTCAGTTCTTGAATGAATAACGAAAGACATCATTATTGCTCCAATCCATAAAGAAAGAGCTATAAAGTATGGTGCAAAACCTGTTCCGTAGTTTGGAACTGGATTTGTTGGTGAAATATTAAAGCTTAGTGGTTCAGAAACGAATTCACCCATGTCTTCTGAGCTATTTTTTAAACCATCAGTAAGCTTTTTAGCTCCTTCATCAGTTTTGTTATAAAGTTCAGTTGAACCGTCATCTAACTTTTGAACAGCGTCTTTTGCTTCTTTTTGTCCATTGACTAATTGATTAGAACCGTCTGCTAATTGTGCACTACCTGAAGCTGCTCTTGTAATACCATCAATTAATTCTGGAGCCTTTGAAGATAATCTATCAACACCATCTTTTAATAGTGTAGTACCGTCAACTAATTGATTGGATCCATTAAGTAATCTATTAGAACCGGAATATGCATCTGAAATACCAGCAATTAAAGCTGGAGATTTTGAAGATAGTTTATCAACACCAACTTTTAAGTCTGTAGAACCTTTAACTAATTTATTTGAACCAACAAATGCATTAGATGATCCTTCAAACAGTTTCCCAACGCTGTTAGTTAAACTTGAATTAACACTTGAACCATAAGTATCAATACCAAGTTTTAGATCTTGTTGACTTTTAAGCAAGGTGTTTGAACCTTTTAATAATTCTGAACTAGCTAAAGAAGCTTTTGATGCACCATCACTTAAAGCTTTAGCACCTTCATTAGCTACTAAAAATCCAGAATTTAAAGCAGTTAAACCGTTATTTAAATCACTTAAGTTATTACCAAAGGTAGTAGAACCAGTTTTAAGTTGAGATGCACCAGTATTTAATTTGTCTATATTTGTACCGATTGATTGTACAGTGTTTGTTAAATTAATTGTACCTTGTGACATCGTCTTTGCTGAAGTTGAATATTGTTTTACTGAATCAGTATAGCCAGTTAACTGAGTTTTTAAGGTAGCTAATTGGGCATCACTTAAGCCTAAACTAATTCTTTCACTTTCAGGTATATTTTTTACTGCCGTGATAAGATTAGTTAAAGCTTGGGCTGATTGATCTGAAGCAGTATTTATAGAATCACTAGCATTTGATAATGAAGTAGCTCCACTATTTAACTTCGTAACATCAGCCGCACCTGAAGTGATTAAAGAATTCATCTGAGATAACCCAGAACTGATTCCATCAATTGATGGAGACAGTTTCTTTGAGAAACCATCGTATAAAGCACTGCTGCCTTTAGATAATAGATCAGTTGAATCTTTAGCTTTACTAATCCCATCACTTAGGTTAGAGACGCCTTTATTTAATTCTCCTAAGGAAGCATTAAATTTTGAAATTCCAGAGTCTAACTTAGTTTGGCCATCAATTAATTTTGTTGTTCCATCACTAAGCTTATCCGACCCTTCTTTTATTGTAGGAATTCCCTTATATAATAATACACCTAATCCTCCTGTTATTTGCTTTATACCAGAATTAAGATCGCTTTGACCTTTATATAATAGTGGAACTTTAGTAGATAATTGATTTATACCATCTTCAAGCTCTGGTTTGCCATCATTCATTTTCTTTAATCCATTATTCAATAGTGAAATTCCGGAGTTAAGGTCATTTTGACCTTTGTATAAAAGTGGAACTTTAGTAGAAAGTTGGTTTATACCATCTTCAAGTTCTGGCTTACCATTATTCATTAGTTGTAAACCATCATTTAATTGTAAAATTCCAGAATTAAGAGCAACTTGTCCATCGTATAATTTAGGAATTCCAGAAGGATCTTTTTCACCAACTTTTGGAACCTTTCCATTTAGCTGATCTAAGCCATCTTTAAGTTGTTTGTTACCATCTGCTGCTTTAACCATACCATCTTTTACTTCATATAACTTATCAAAAGTACCAGAAACATAGTTATTAGATATATTACGTGTTATAGTTTCTTTTAACTGTGCTTCTACGATATGATTTAAGTTAGCTGCTAAAAAGTTCTTTTTCTCATCACATACAAAGTTTAAATCTGCTGTTGTTGGAGTAGAATCTTTAGCACTAGTTACCTTCTTTGAGAAATCCTTTGGAATCTCAAATTTGGCGTAAAATTCATTGTTTTCTAGGCCGTTATCTGCTTCTTCTTTTGAAACAAATTTCCAACCTACTTCACTATTATCTTTTAAATTTTCTACTATATCTTTACCATAATTTACATCTTTGCCGTCTTGAGTGGCACCTTGGTCTAGGTTAACTACTGCGACAGGCATGTCCTCTAGTTTATTGTAGGGATCCCAAAAGGCGTAAAGATATAATAAAGAGTATAGCAGTGGAGTGATGATAATTGCCGGCACTGCTATTCTTAAATATCTTTTTGTAAAAATATTTTTAATATCATGTCCTCCAATTTTAAAAAGATTCATTATTTAACCTCCTTCGTTGACTGACTGTTCAGTATAATTTATACTCGCATTTGACTTATCAGTCAACATTAAAAAATAATGACTTTTTTCGTTTACATATTAATTATTGAAGTATTGCTTTTATTTGCTTTAGAAAGCTAGTATTTTTATTAATACAAAAATACTTTTTGCTCTCTTTAATAAAAATGTTAAGGGTACTGAAAATCCACAGTTTAGAACTTTAAATTTAGTAGAGTTTTTTATATTAAATGATGAAATTTAAGTATAGTTTTAAGCATGATTATTTAGGGTAAATACTCTCATTAACTATTAGTAAATAATCATTGGAATTTCTATTGACAAATATATTAGCCAAAGATGTTGGTTATAAAATAAATAAAATCAACAAATAAATGTAGTGTAAAAACAAACAAAAGTACAGATAATACTTAGTGAAATAAGAATTAATTAATAAATTTTTTAATGTTATAAAAAAACTGGTTTATTATCTCGTATTCTGATAAAATAACCTTATGAACAAATAAAAAGTTATTGTGATTGTTAATGAAATTCAATAATATGATTTATACTTTTGTAAAAAATTGAAGTTATAACTGATAAAAACATGGGAGGGGAATTTAAATGAAAAGTAATATATTACTTGAATCAGGTACTGGAGAATTAGAAATAGTTGAATTTTTAATCGGTGAGAAGCATTATGCTATTAATGTTATAAAGATTAAAGAGATAATCAATATTAGTTCAGATAAGTTGACAAAACTTCCAGAGTCCCACAAAGCTATTGCAGGGGTAATTTTAAACAGAAAAGAGATTTTAACTGTTGTAGACTTAAAATATGTTATCGAGGGCAAAAAAAGTGATCAGTTCTCAAAATTGATTGTGTGTGAATTCAACAAAATAAAGGTGGCATTTATAATAGACAACGTTATAAGAGTTCAAAGGATAAAATGGGAAGAGATTTTAAAACCAGATGATATATCAACTAATTCATTAGTAGTTGGAAATATCATTATGAATGACACTATAATACTTATGTTAGACTTTGAAAAAATCATTACTGATATAAATCCAAGCACAGGTATAAGCGAGGAAAGAATCTCAAAGGTTGGATTTAAAGATAGGAGTGCTATAAAGCTTGTTATTGCAGACGATTCAGCACTTATAAGAGAATTACTTAGAGATACCTTGCATTCAGCAGGCTTTAGTAGCTTAACAACTTTTGATGATGGAAAGCAAGCTTTAAATTACTTAAATAATCTTGTAAGGGAAAAAGGGGAGAGATTCACTGAGGATGTGCAAGTATTAATTACTGATATAGAAATGCCACAAATGGATGGTCATACTTTAACTAGAAATGTTAAGGAAGATCCAATTCTAAGCAGACTTCCAGTTATTATTTTCTCATCCTTAATTACAGATGATTTAAAACATAAAGGTTTATCTGTTAAAGCAGATGGTCAGCTAAGTAAACCTGAAGTTGGGGAATTAGTTGATTTGATTGATAGATTAATAGAAAAGAACAATCTCATCGTTAAGAAGTAAGAAATTAGTTTAGATAATTATTAATAATTCTTATTAATAATTTAGATATAAAGAGCATTCGATTTATTTTAATTGGGTGCTCTTTGTATATTTTAAAGGATAATATGCTAATTAATGGTTGTGCTTTTATAATTGTCCATATTTACTAAGGAGGAAAAGATTTGTATATAAATAAAAGATACATAAAAATCGGCAGTCTAACAATTTTATTTATTATATATATTTATACGTTAATATTGAAAAGTGATATATGGGGTAATATTTTATCGCCTATTGTAGCGTTTATGTCGGCCGCTATAATATGGCAGGAATCAAAAAAAATAATTGCCTATCAGTTGATCTGGAGACAATTATTTTTCGTAGCCTTTAGTTGGGGATTAGTGGATTTAGCATGGCTTATTGTGGAGGAGTTTTTATCGGTAAAGCCTGATTCTCTTGCAATTTTTATGTATTTATATTTGCTAAGTAATATTTTTATTGCAGCAGCTTGCACAATGTATTTCTATTACAGTGTTAAGAAGTGGAATCTCATTCAGCTGATTTTAGATACTATAGCTGTGGGGAGTTTGATTTTTTTCACAACTTGGAGTTTGGTTAGTGATGAAATAAATGTTAGATATCTTTTGAATAACGAGCTTATTAGTACATTTTTGTGTTTTATAACTGATTTGTTCTCAATAACTATATTGGCCATCATTTATATATCGTCGAAAAGAAAAAACTTCAATAAAGTCAGAGTATTAATTGTATCAAGCATAATAATTTATAGTTTGTCAGACTTATATTATGTATACCTCGATTTTACAGATAAATATGATGCAAATACATTAATTGATGGCTTTTTTATGTTATCAATAGTTTTATTTGCCTTTGCAACTATGGAGAAAGCAAAAGATCCAAGCCTATCAATAATGTCAATTGATATGGAACTTCCAGAAAACTATGGTAGGTCAAACAGGCTAATTTTGCTTTTTATAGTTCCACCTATATTATATTTTTTTAAGGTTATAAATTCCTTTGTATTATTTCATATAGTATCGATATTGATTGTATATTCTTTATTTAGAAAGTATGTTCAATTAGCAATTAGAAATGTATATCTGCTAAAACGTGAAAAGAGTATGACTGATGTTTTAGAGCAATTAGTTAAGGAAAGAACTAAGGAATTAGTTAATGCAAATAATATTTTAGAGAACTTATCTAAAAAAGATGTATTAACAGGTCTTTATAATAGGAGATATTTTATTGAATATATAGATTCATTAATAGAAGCCTCTGAAAGTAGCAAATTTTCTGTAATATGCATAGATCTCGATAGATTTAAGGCTATTAATGATGCGCATGGTCATGAAATTGGTGATAAGGTATTGGTAGAAGTTGCTGCAAGGCTTCAAAAATGGTGTCCAAGCGATGTGAAGATATCAAGAGCTGGAGGTGATGAATTTACGATACTAGTTGAAGGGGATAATTCCTTTTATAGTCTACGGTTATATTGTGAGGAAATAGTAGAACTGTGTAGGAAGACTATAGAAATATCTCCATATACATTTCACGTTGGCGTGAGTTTAGGAATTGCGTCATATCCAAATGATTCTTTAGATAGAGAAACCTTGATGAAATACGCTGATATTGCAATGTACAATTGTAAAAAAAATTATATAGGACCAAGATATACATTTTTTGATGATACTATAAGTGCAGAAATTCAAAGAAAACATAGTATCGAGCTGTTACTTCAAGAAATAGATTTCGATAAAGAATTTCAGCTTTTTTATCAACCGCAGTACAGGATTTCTGATGATTCTTTAGTTGGTATGGAAGCTTTGTTAAGATGGAATAATCCTAAAAATGGGTTTATTTCACCAGGTGAATTTATTCCTATTGCTGAGGAAACTTTTCTAATTATGAAAATTGGGGAATGGGTTATAAACGAGGCTTTGAAGCAAATAAGAATTTGGAATGAAAAATATAATTTGAATTTGGTTGTAGGAATAAATATGTCTCCAAAACAAATAATAACAGATAAATTTGTTGAAAATCTAATGAATAAAATAGAGGCTAAAAAAATTACTCCTAAGTGGATAGATATTGAAATAACTGAAACTAGTGCCATGAGTAGTAATGAATCCATGGAAAAAATACTTGAGAAGCTTGCAACTATTGGAATAAGTATTTCTATTGATGATTTTGGAACAGGTTATTCTTCATTGAGTTATATAAAAAGGTTTGATATAGATCGGCTTAAAATCGCAAAAGAACTTGTTGATAACATATATAATGATCATAATACTTTACTTATTGTAAAGGCTATAATTATGATGGCTAAAGGTATGGGATTAAAGGCAATTGCTGAGGGGGTAGAAGAAGAGTCTCAGCTAGAAATGCTTAAGGAGTTAGAATGCGATGAAATACAGGGATATTTATATGGACGACCAGTATCTGCAGAAGTTTTTGAACAGGAACATATTATAAAACATCTATCGTAACTTTAACTTGGAATTGTACTTTGGATGTTATAGACTACTGTTGTCAGTTTGAAAGACCTCTTTTTGTTTTATAAATTTGGCTAAGGAAACCACATTTATCTTAACAAAAGGAGGTCTTTTTCTGTATTAACCATTAAAGTTCTTCAAAACCTATAGCTTAGAAGAGAACATATATCAGTTTCAATAATGTGGCCACATTTAAATATAATCTTTATGAAATCAATGCAAATTTTTAATCGGAACATATATGTAAGAAAAAACTTAAGAAAATCTTCAGAATTACTTAAGGGGAGATTTAGAAGTTTTATGTAAAATGTATATATGGAATTTCCGAGTATGTATTGTTTAAGAAACTCCAGATAAAGAAGGAGGTCAAAAAGTGAATTATTACATTATTATATTACTTACTTTTATAATTTTAGGGTTTCTTATAATTATGAAGAATATTCATTCAGAAAATGATAAAGATACGTTTTATGAATCAAAAGAAATATATGTTTTAGGAACTATAATTCAGTTGAAAGCAAATGGCAGAAAAGCTAAAGATGCTATTGAAGAGGCTGTAAAAAAACTTTATCAAATAGATGATATGATGTCAGCTTTTAAAAAAGAAAGTGATATCTCAAAAATAAATAGCAATGCAGGTATCATGGCTACAAAGATAAATAATGAGACCTATGAAGTAATAAAAAAAGCTGTCTATTATGCCCAAATGTCTCAAGGAGCTTTTGAACCGACAATAAGACCTTTAGTTGAATTATATGGATTTAATAGTGAGAATCCGAAGATTCCCAGTGAACAAAACGTAAGAGAAATACTAAAGTTAATTAATTATCAAGATGTTTTATTAGATGATAAAGAAAAAACAGTTATTCTAAGGAATAGGAACCAGAGATTAGATCTAGGAGCTATTGCCAAAGGTTATGCAGCAGATGTAATCAGGGATATTTTTATTAAAAAGAATATTAAAAGTGCCATTATTGATTTAGGAGGCAATATATATGCGCTTGGAAAAAAAGCGCAAGATAAACTATGGAACATAGGAATACAAGATCCATTAAGCTCAACTGGAAAGTTTGTTGGAATAATAAGTGTTGAAGACAAATCAATTGTTACGTCAGGAGATTATGAAAGATATTTTCTTGTTGGCGGGAAAAGATATCATCATATAATTAATCCGCTAACCGGGTATCCCTGTGATAATGAAATAGTTAGTGCAACTATAATATCAGATAATTCAATTGATGGCGATGGTTTGACTACCTGTGGATTTGTTCTAGGACTTGAAGAAGGAATGAGATTAATTGAAAAAATTAAAGGCGTTGATGCGATTTTTATAACGAAAGATAAAAAGGTTTATTTAACTAGAGGAATCAAAAATAAAGTTAACATAACAAATAAAGATTATATTCTTCAGTAACAACAAAAGTTTAAGTTTATTTTAATTATATATTTTTATAATTATGATAAATGAAAAAATAACTAAAAGAAAAGAATGAGAGGAATGATTCAGTGTGAAAAAGAAAATTTCATTGATGCAAGTGTTTAGAATATTATCTCAGTTAGCATTTTTATTTATACTTCCGGCATTAGTAGGTTTAGTATTTAATCAAATTAAAACGCTATATGTAAATATAGTTGATGGAACTTTTACAGTTTCAAATAGTTTAAGTAATTTTGGAATCATAATAGTAGTAATACCACTTACCATTATATTAGGCAGATTCTTTTGTGGATGGATTTGTGCCTTTGGAACTTTGAATGATTTTATTTATATTTTATCGCAAAAGGTATTTAAAACAAAAATTAAAGTTGATGAAAAGGTTGATAACATACTAAAGTTTATAAAGTATTTTATATTAGTTTTTATAGTAGTTGTTATTTGGACTATAGGAAGTACAGCTTTTGATGGTATGAGTCCTTGGACTGCTTTTGCAAACATTTTAGATATTAAAAATTCACTTTTAGAAAATATAATAGGATTTATTTTATTAACAGTTATAATAATTGGAGCATTCTTTATAGAAAGATTTTTCTGTCGATATCTATGTCCACTGGGAGCAATATTTGCGATATTATCAAGATTTAGAATATTTAATATTAAAAAGACAAGAGAAAAATGTGGGCCATGTAGGATATGTACAAATAATTGTACTATGGGAATAAGGTTATATAAAACGGATAAAGTAACAAGTGGAGAATGTATAAATTGCTTTAAATGTATAGATGTATGTCCAAGAAGTAATACAAAGGCTAATATTGTTGGGACTAATGTTGACTCAAGATTAGCAGGTGCAGTTGCTATTACTGCATTTACTGGGGTTTATTCTGCAACTACAGCAATTGGAGGACAAACTACTAATAGTCTTGTACAAAGTAATGTTGAAAGTAAATCTTCAAATAGTACATCACAAAGTACTGCAATTTATAAGGATGGAACATATACATGTACAGCCAATGGTTATAAACCAGGTTTAACAGTTTCAGTAACTGTATCAGGTGGAAAAATATCTGATATACAAATTACGTCTCATCATGAATCAAAAGGATTTTATGAAAGACCATTCCAAACCGTACCACAAGAAATTATAGAAGAGCAATCTACAGATGTAGATGCAGTTTCGGGAGCTACAAGAACAAGTAAGGGGATTATGACTGCTGTTGATAACGCATTAAAAAATGCTAAAATAGAAACAGGAAGCATTAGCGATTCAGATAGCCAAGATACTTCAAGTAATCAAAGCAGTGCATCTTCTACAACAGAAAGTAAATCAGAAGAAGCTCCTACACAGGATCAAGGTACAAAAGCAGAAAATAGAAACAATAATAAATCAAGAAATAAGAAACAAGAAGATACAACTGAAAATGAAGCTACAACAAATAATACAAATGAAGCTACTACTGTATATAAGGATGGAACTTATACAGGTACTGCTAGAGGATATAAACCAGGTCTAACAGTTTCAGTAACTGTATCAGGTGGAAAGATTGTTGATATAAAAATTACATCTCATAATGAATCAAGAGGATTTTATGAAGTACCATTTCAAGTAGTACCGCAAGAAATTATAGAAGAACAATCAACTAGCGTGGATGCAGTTTCGGGAGCAACAAGATCAAGTAAAGGAATAATGAATGCTGTCGCAAATGCATTACAAAATGCAAAACAATAATTAGGATAAAAATGGTGAGCATTTGTAAATTATCACTTGATGATATAGTTATAAAGTTCAAGTGATAATTATTTTGAGATATAACTACCTGAGTTCTTTTCTTTGAAACTCAGGTAGTTAAAGTTATTAATAAAAAGCTATCTATATATGATAGTTTTAGGGAAAATATTATTTATATGTTAAAAGGGGTTTGCTATGAATAATGGAACAATTTTAGTTGTAGATGATGAGAAAGAGATAAGAGAGCTAATTGAGATATTTTTAAAGAATGAAGGTTATACAGTTGTAAAAGCAACAAATGGAGTAGAAACTCTAGAAATCCTAGAGAATACTATAGTTGACTTGATTATATTGGATATAATGATGCCAAAGATGGATGGAATAGAAGCTTGTTTAAATATAAGAAAAAATAGAAATATGCCAATCATTATGTTGTCAGCAAAGAATCAAGATATGGATAAAATTTTGGGGCTTACCTCTGGGGCTGATGATTATGTTGAAAAGCCTTTTAATCCGTTGGAATTACTGGCTAGGGTAAAATCGCAATTAAGGAGATATAAAAAACTTAACGTAGGTAGTGAAAATAAAGAAGGTGTTATTGAAATTGATAATCTTACAATAGATGTTAATACCCATGAGGTTAAACTTGATAACAGAGAGATAAATCTTACAGCACGAGAATTTGACATTCTATTACTTCTTGCTAGAAATAGGGGAATAGTTTTTAATACTGAAAAGATATATGAAAAGGTTTGGAAGGATGAGTTTTTCGAATCTGATAATACTATAATGGTGCACATAAGAAACATCAGAGAAAAAATAGAAGAAAATCCTAAAAAACCAGTGTTTATTAAAACTATTTGGGGAGTTGGATATAAAATTGAAAAATAATATTTCGGAGGTTATAGGCAGAATATTATATATACCAGCAAAAGTATATAATTATATACTTGATAAGTTTGGTAAAAGCATAAGGTTGGAGATAATATTAGTTTTTATAATATGTATATTTACAGCTGCTACAGCTGGAAAACTTGTTGATTTGGCTTTTAGGCTCAGTTCAATTCAAGTGAAGGAAGAACAAAGGAATATCATTAATAGACTTAATGATCCAGCAGTGACTATAGCAAGAGAATTTGAAGACAAAAAGCTTAGTATTAAAGATAATGTTCAAGTTGAACATTTATTACAGTCACAAAAGACTGATAAGGGCTATGAGGTTATGATTGTAAGTACAGAGGGAAAAATTTTATATTGTACAAACAATAATATTACAAAAAAAGAAATAAGTATTACAGCTTTGGTTAGGGGTTTTTTTCCTGATACCATGCAGTTAGGGATACATGAAGAAGAAAGACATGGTAAGGAATTTACAAGCTTTTATCCTATAAGTTTTATTGATGAAGAAGCGTATATAGTGGTAAATAATAAGGTATCAAAGAAGCATATTATTAGTGATAGTTATATTACAAATTCTCAAATAATTTCAGTCACAACAATGTTTCTGGTATTTATAAGTACCTTTATTTTATTAACTAACAAAAAAATGACATATTTACAATATGTATCTGCTGGACTTTTGGAGATTTCTAAAGGTAACTTAGATTATAAAATTAAGAAAATAGGTGAAGATGAAATAGCATTGCTTGCAAATAATATAAATTATATGGCTGAAGAACTTAAAAAGCAGATTGAAAATGAAAGAAATGCTGAAAAGATTAAGAATGAATTGATTACTAACGTTTCTCATGATTTAAGAACACCGCTTACCTCAATAAGAGGATATTTAGAAGTAATTAGAACTATGAAAAATTATGATCAAGAGCAATTAGAGCAATATATAAGCATTGTGTACAATAAATCGGAGAACTTAGGAAATCTTATAGATGATTTATTTGAATATACAAAGTTAGTAAATAATCAAATAGCTGTTCAATATCAAGAAATAGATTTAAACCAATTGATATCGCAGCTTATGGAGGAGCTTGTTCCTGTTTGTGAAGAAAATAATTTAACAATGACGAGAAATAATATAAATGACAAAATACTTATTAATTTAGACCCTGACAAAATAGTGAGAATTTTTGAAAACTTACTGATCAATGCAATTAAATATTCATTAAAACCTAGTGAAATAAGAATTAATATCATAAATAATAATGATTTAGTACAAGTTAGTATTTCAAATCAGTGTAGTTATATTTCTGAGGAAGAATTACAAAGATTATTTGAACGATTTTATAGAATTGATAAGGATAGATCTTCGAGTACAGGTGGCAGCGGGTTAGGTCTTGCCATTGCTAAGAGCTTGGTAACGATGCAAGGGGGATCAATTGACGTAAAGTATGAGAGCGGATATATTTATTTTATTGTAAGTTTTAAAATTATATAAGTTTTATCATTGAAACTACATCCCCAAATTTAAGGGCGTATTGAAAAATCAATATGCCCTATCAAGCTTTTTGTCGAAATATAATATTGAAAAGTAAATATACTCTATGAGAAATTTTTATTAAAACATATATTTATAAGACATAAAATTATAAAAAGAAAAATGTATTAAATTTAGTTTAATGTATAAAAGTATAATAAGGTGTAGAAGTTATATAAAAGTTATAAAACCTATAAATTTTATACAGTTTTTTATATATTTATTTTACTTAAGTTAAATATAGTTAACGATGCAAACATTGACATAAAATACTAAGGAAGATATAATTATTGTGGAAGATATGATTAGTATCAAAGGACTAAAAGAGAATTTAAAGTCGTAATGTAAATTATTTTAGATATTAATATATTTTTTATCGTATTTATTTGATAAGAAATACAAAGGTGATGTATTTTTTATTCATTCTATTAAGTCTTATTAAAAAGATTACTATGCTTTGCGTAAAAAATAGGCTATAGGAATCTTATATTTATCGTTGGATGGTAAGTTCTTAGCATCTTATTCTAAAGAAATAGAAATCTCTTATTTTAAATATTCAATCTATCAGAGTTTCCTATTGTGACCTTATGTAATTCATTTATATTTTTATTATAGTTGCATTTTTATTTTGTGTTTTTGCACGATGAAAGGAAAGAATAATTTTATGTTTAATTTTAAGACTCTCGCTGAAGCGATAACCTATAGAAAAGATACCGTAGATAAAGGTATTCTATTTATTAAAGGTGAAAAAGAGGAATTTTATTTATCTTATAAAGACCTTTATGTTAAGTCTCTTAAGTATTTGTATAGTCTTCAACAAGAAGGTATGAATGCTGGAGATGAATTAGTATTTCAAATTAATGATAATTGTGAATTTATATGTGTGTTCTGGGCATGTATTTTAGGTGGCATAGTGCCAGTGCCAGTTACCATTGGTAATAACCATGAACATAAGTTGAAGCTTGTAAAGATATTAAACATTCTTAACAATCCATTTTTAATTGCTGATGAAAAGTCTGTCGTTAGCTTTAAAAAATTCATCGAGGAAAATGATATTATTGATTTTGATAAAATGTATGAAAATAAGTTAATCAGTTTAGAAAATTTAGATAAAGTAGATGGTATTGGACAATTACATAAGGTTGATTCTAAGGACATTGCGTTTATACAATTTTCTTCAGGTTCAACTGGTGATCCTAAGGGTGTAATATTAACCCATGATAATTTGCTTACTAATATTTACGCAATTATAAAGGGCGGGAAGATTGAAGTTTCAGAATCAGTTCTAACTTGGATGCCGTTAACTCATGATATGGGACTTATTGGTTGTCATTTAACTCCACTGATTAATGGAATGCTTCAAATGAACATGCATACGAGTTTATTTATAAAGTATCCTACACTTTGGATGAAGAAGGCAAATGAGCATAGAGCTAATATACTTCAATCACCTAATTTTGGATATAAATATTTCTTGAGTTGGTTTAAATCAGAAATTGCAAAGGATTGGGATTTGTCTTGTGTTAGGTTAATATTCAATGGTGCTGAGCCTATCTCAATAGAGTTATGCCATGAGTTTACAGAAATAATGGCAGAATATAATCTTTCAAGGAATGTTATTTTCCCTGTATACGGACTTGCCGAAGCTTGTTTAGCAGTAACTTTCCCACCGGTTGAAGAAGAAATACATACTATAAAATTAGTCCGTGATTCTATTGTTCTTGGTTCTAAGGTAGAGATAACTAATAGTGATGAAAATAGTGTGCAATTTGTTGAGGTAGGTTATCCAGTTGATAATTGTTACGTTAAAATTTGTGATGAAGACAACAATACTTTAGAAGAGGAATTTGTTGGGGTAATACATATTAAAGGTAACAATGTAACTAGCGGTTACTTTAATAATAAAGAAGCTACTGATGCAGTGATAAGTGATGATAATTGGCTTGATACAGGTGACTTAGGGTTCTTAAGAAATGGAAGACTTGTGGTCACTGGAAGAAAAAAAGACATCATATTTATAAATGGGCAAAACTATTATCCTCATGATATAGAACGTGTTGTAGAAACTATCGAAGGTGTACGTGGTGGTGGAGTTGCCGCTTGCGGTGTTTATAATAAAGAATTAGATAAAGAAGAGATTTGTGTTTTTGTTTTATTTAAAAAGCATTTAACAGAGTTCTCGAAGCTTGCTTTAGAAATAAAAAAATATATCAGTGAAAATATGGGCTTAGAAGTAAGCAATGTTTTACCTGTTAAGAAGATACCTAAGACTACTAGTGGAAAAGTTCAAAGATATAGATTTAAGAAAGATTATGAAGAGGGACTTTATAGTCAATTAGTAAAAGATTTAGATGAAGTAATAAGTAAAGTTTTTTCAGAGAGAACTATAGAAGAGGCTTCAACAGAGACTGAAAAAACTTTAGTTGACATATGTAAGAAGATTTTTAAATTCGAAATATTAGGGGTAACTGACAGTTTCTTTGATTTAGGAATTAACTCTATAAAGATTGCGGAATTATCAAATAAGATATCAAAAGAATTTAGCGTTCAAATTCCTATTTCAGATATGTTCTCTTGCTCAAATATAAGACTTTTAGCTAAATATATCGATGAAGCTGACAGAAATCAATATGTTGCCATTGATAAGATTACAGAGGAAGAAGAATATTATCAGGTATCTTCTGCTCAAAAGAGAATCTTTATTTTAGAGGATATTGAGCAGGGTGGATTAATGTACAATATGCCTGGTGCATTGGTACTTGAAGGAAGTTTAGATATAGAGCATTTAGAAAATTCCTTTAGAAAATTAATAGATAGACACGAAGCTTTAAGAACTTCATTCCTTTTCGTCAATGACGAACCAAGGCAGAAGATTCATGAAGAGGTTACATTTAATTTAAATTGTGAGCAATGTGATGAAAAGGATATTGATGCAATAATAAATGATTTTATAAGACCTTTCAATTTAAATGAAGCTCCACTTATGAGAGTAAAATTATTAAAGGTGAAAGAGGATAAATATTATTTACTTATAGATATGCATCATATAATTTCAGATGGTGTATCAGTAAATCTATTAATAAAGGATTTAAATAAACTTTATAATAACGAAGAATTACCGGAATTAAAACTACAATATAAGGATTTCGCTGCGTGGCAAAATAAAATCCTTTCTGTAGGAAATGTTGAAAAGCAAAAGAACTATTGGATTGATAGATTTAGTGGAGATATTCCAGTATTGAGTATGTCAATGGACTACAATAGACCTGCGACGCAAAGTTTTGAAGGTGATAAGATTTACTTTGATCTTGATGAAAAACTTTCACTTAAGTTAAATAAGGTAGCTAAAGATGCTGGCTCAACAATGTATATGGTACTGTTAGCTGCATACAATGTTTTACTTTCCAGGTATTCAGGACAAGAGGATATAATAGTTGGTTCACCTATAGCTGGAAGAACTAGAACAGAGCTTGAAAATGTTATGGGTATGTTTGTAAATACTTTAGCTATGAGAAATGCACCTGTTTCTAGCTTAAGCTTCCTTGAATTCTTAGAGGATGTTAAGAAAAATACTCTTAGTGCTATTGATAACCAGGAATATCAATTTGAAGATCTTGTAGAGGCTTTAAATATCCCAAGAGATATCAGTAGAAATCCTTTGTTTGACACTATGTTTACAATGCAAAATATGGAAAATACACAGATGAACCTTGAAGGGCTAAAGGTTAAATCATATAACATTGATTCAAAAGCAGCAAAGTTTGATATGTCTCTTGATGCTATAGAAAAGGACGATAAGATTCTATTTGAATTAGAGTATTGTACTGCTTTATTTAAGAAGGAAACTATTGAAGCTTTAAAAAATCATTTTATAAATATTTTAACTTCTGTTTCAGAAGAGCCAAATGTTAAACTTGCTGAGATAGACATGCTTTCAGACATTGAGAAACAGCTAATAGTTGATAAGTTCAATAGTAAGAAGTGCCAATATGATTTTAGAAAAACTCTTCATGAACTCTTTGAAGAAAATGCTAAAAATAATCCAACAAAGACTGCCGTGATTTATGAAGATAGCAAAATTAGCTATGAAGAATTAAACAAGAAATCAAATAGAATAGCTAATTACTTAATAAGTCAAGGAATAAGCAATGAAAACCTTGTTGGAGTGTTGATGGAACGTACTCCTTTAATGGTTGAAGCAATACTGGGAATCTGGAAATCCAATAATGCTTATATACCATTAGATAGCAAACATCCAGTAGAAAGAAAGATTGGAGTACTTAAGGATAGTGATGCTGAAGCTATAATAACTTTATCAGAATTTATAGATGAAGAATTTAAAAAGGAATACAAGGGGAAAATTGTAGTTCTTGATTTAATTGAAGAGGAAATATTAAATCAATCAATAGACAACCCAGGACTGAATAGTGATATAGATTCTCTAGCGTACGTGTTATTTACCTCTGGTTCAACTGGTAAGCCAAAGGGAGTAATGATTGAACATAAGGGAATGCTTAATCATATTTTTGCTGAAAGAGATGAGTTAAATCTTGATAGTAATATGGTCTTTGCACAAAATGCTAGTCATTGTTTTGATATTTCAGTTTGGCAGTTCTTTGCAGCACTTGCGTTAGGCGGCACTACTGCGATATATTCAAATGAGCTTATTCTTGAACCAACTAAGTTTACGAAACAAATTATTAATAACAAGGTAACATTATTAGAAGTAGTACCATCATATCTTATGACCATTATGGATGCTGTAGAAGAAGATAGTACATTAACTTTAGAAGATTTGAAATGGTTAATGATAACTGGAGAAGCTGTAAAGAATTCAGTTGTAAAGAGATGGTTTACTCTTAAACCTAATATTAAAATGATTAACGCTTATGGTCCTGCGGAAGCTTCAGATGATATAACACAGTATATTATAGATGAATTCCCAGAAAATCTTGAGAACATTCCAATAGGAACTCCTTTAAATAACGTTAATTTATATATAGCTGATAAGGATATGAATTTATGTCCTGTAGGTGTAGTAGGAGAAATTTGTGTATCAGGAATATGTGTAGGAAGAGGATATATTAATAATCCTGAAAAGACAGCTGAGGTTTTCCTTGATGATCCATTTATCAATGGTGAAAATGTTAGATTATATAGAACTGGTGACTTAGGGAAATGGATACCAGATGGAAGTATAGAATTTATAGGAAGAAGAGATTACCAAGTAAAGGTTAGAGGATTTAGAATTGAACTTGGTGAAATTGAAAATGTTTTTGCAGGATATAAAGGTGTAAGAGATGTTGTGGCAGTAACTAAAAATGACCATAGAGGAAATAACTTTATCTGTGCATACTACTCAACTGATGAAGAGGTTGAAGTTCAAGAGATTAAGGAATATTTATCAAGATACATTCCTGAATATATGATTCCAGCGTACTTTATGGAAATGGAACAGTTACCTTTACTGTCAAATGCAAAGGTTGATAGAAAAAGTTTACCAGATCCTACTTTTGAGAGAACAGAAGAATATGTTCTTCCAAGCAATGAAGTGGAAGAAAAACTTCTTGAGATTTGGAAGGAAATTCTTAAACTTGATAGGATAAGCGTTACAGATAATTTCTTTAGTATAGGTGGACATTCATTAAGAGCAGCAAATCTTTCTGCTAGAATTTCCAGGGAAATAAATGTTAAAATTCCAACAAAAGATATATTTATCTATCCTACAATTAAGGAATTAGCTGTACAAATAGAAAAATCACAACCAGACAATTATAAGGCAATTGAACTTATTGAGGAGAGTGAATACTACGAATTATCTTCAGCACAAAAGAGATTATATGTACTTGATAGCTTTGAAGAAAATAGCACAATGTACAATATGCCTGGAGTTATGGTTGTAGAAGGTAGCCTTGATAAAATTCAATTGGAAAATGCATTTAAGAAGATAATAGAAAGACATGAAACTTTGAGAAGCAGTTTCCATTACCTTGAGAATGAGCCTTATCAAAAGGTATATGAAACAGTTGAATTTAGTCTAAGTTATGATGAAAAAGATGAAGAAGAAATTTATGCTTTAGCTAAAGAATTTATAAAGCCTTTTGATTTAACTAAGGCACCCTTATTAAGAGCAGGAATAGTTAAGGTAGAAGAAGCTAAACATTATTTATTCTTTGATATGCATCATATAGTATCAGATGGTATATCTATAGATGTTTTAACCAGTGAATTAAGTGATATCTATAATGGAATTGAACCTTCACCAATTAAGGTTCAATACAAGGATTTTGCTAGTTGGCAAAATGATATCCTTAAGAGCGAGGAAATGAAAATCCATGAAGAATATTGGTTAAACAAGTTTAGTGGAGAAATTCCAATTTTAGCTATGCCAACAGATTATACAAGACCTTCAGTGCAAAGTTTTGAAGGAAATAGAATATTCTTCGAAGCAAATAGTGAACTAACTACTAAACTTAAAAAACTTGTTAAAGAAACAGATACCACTTTATATATGGTTTTATTATCAGCTTATAATGTATTGTTATCAAAATATACTGGACAAGACGATATTGTAGTTGGATCTCCTTCAGCAGGAAGAGAAAAAGTTGAACTTGAGAATATGATAGGTATGTTTGTAAATACCTTAGCTTTAAGAAACATTCAAAAGCCAACGATGACATTTAAAGAATTCTTATTAAATGTAAAGGAAGATTCACTAAAAGCTTATGAAAGTCAAAGCTATCAATTTGAGGAACTGGTAGAAAAATTAAATATCCCTAGGGATATAAGTAGAAATCCTATTTTTGATACTATGTTCACAATGCAAAATACGGAAAATCTTGAAATTGCAATGGGTGGTTTAACATTTAAACCATATAGAATAGACTTCAATGTTTCTAAATTTGACTTATCCTTGGATGCAGTAGAGAACAAGGGGAAAATTGAATTTGAAATGGAATATTGTACTGCGTTATTTAAAAAGGAAACTATAGATAGAATTTCTGATCATTTTATAAATATATTGAGTTCAATAGTGGAAAATCCAAATGCCAAGTTAAGTGAAATAACTTTACTTACTGAAAAAGAGAAAAAGCAAATTCTTTGTGATTTTAATGGCAAAAAGGTTCCATATGATTTTAGTAAGACTTTACATCAATTATTTGAAGATAACGCAGTGAAAACCCCAGATAAAACAGCAATAATTTTTGGGGATGAAAACATATCCTATGATGCATTGAATAAAAAATCAAATAGTTTCGCTAGATATTTAATTGAGAAGAATGTAAAACTTGAAACTATAGTTGGAGTTATGCTTCATCGTTCACCAAGGTTTGTTGAAAGTGTATTAGCAATTTGGAAAGCTGGGGGCGCGTATATTCCTCTTGATGTTGAATATCCAAGTCAGAGAAAGCTAAGCATAGTAGAAGACGGAAATGCTGATTATATAATAACTTTATCAGAATACATAGATGATGAATTTAGAAGCCAATATAAAGGTGAAATTATTTGTCTAGACCTTATTGAAGAAGAACTTAAAGATAAAGATAGTTCTAATGTAAATACAAAGGTAGATATCAATAATCTTGCTTACATATTATTTACTTCTGGTTCAACAGGAAAACCAAAGGGAGTAATGATTGAACATTTAGGAATGTTAAATCATATTTTCGCTGAAAGAGATGAACTTCAATTAGATGAGAATTTAGTGTTTGCTCAAAATGCTAATCATTGCTTTGATATCTCAGTATGGCAATTCTTTGCAGCACTCGCTTTAGGGGGAACTACTGCAATATATCCAAATGAACTTATTCTTGAAGTAGACAAGTTTACTGAGAAAATAGTTCGTGATAAGGTTACACTTCTTGAAGTAGTACCTTCATACTTAATTGTTATGATGGATTATATTGAAAGTAATAAATTAACCCTGGATCAGTTAAAGTACCTTATGATAACTGGAGAAGCAGCAAAACCAAATGTTATAAAAAGATGGTTTGAGTTATTTAAAGATAAGAAGATGGTTAATGCATATGGACCAGCAGAAGCTTCAGACGATATAACTCAATACATAATTGATGCTGAGACAAATACAGATATAGTTTCAATTGGTAAGCCATTAAGTAATATAAATATTTATATTATGAATAAAGAGATGGAACTTTGTCCTGTAGGAGTAGCTGGTGAAATTTGTGTATCTGGTATTTGTGTAGGAAGAGGATACATTAATAATCCAGAAAAAACTGAGGAATCTTTTGTTTACGATCCACTGCAAACTGATGAAAAAGTTAGAATGTATAAGACTGGTGATATAGGTAAGTGGTTACCTGATGGAAATATAGAATTTATAGGTAGATCTGACTTCCAAGTAAAAGTTAGAGGTTTCAGAATTGAACTAGGAGAAATTGAAAGCAGAATTGCAGAGTTTAATGATGTAAAAGATGCTGTAGCAGTAGTTAAAAAGGATAGCAAAGGAAATAATTATATTTGTGCTTATTTTGCTGCTGACGTTGATATCAATGAAGAAGAACTTAAAGAATATCTTGGAAACTTTGTACCAAGCTATATGATTCCTTCTTATTTTGTTCAGTTAGAAGAGTTACCTCTTTCACCAAATGGGAAGATTGATAGAAAAGCCTTGCCAGAGCCTGAAATTGATGAAAACAGAGAATATGTTCCACCGAGAAATGAAATTGAAGAATTATTAGTTGATATTTGGCAACAAACTTTAGGTGTGGACAGGATTGGCATTAATGATAACTTCTTTAGCTTAGGTGGAGACTCAATAAAAGCCATTAAAGTATCATCTACTCTTGGAAACAATGGATATAAGCTAGAGGTAAGAAATTTATTCCAGTATCCAGTGATTTCTAAGCTAAGTGCTTATGTGAAATCAAATACTGTTGAAGCCTTCCAAGGAATTGTTGAAGGAGAAGTCAATTTAACACCAATACAAGAAGGATTCTTTAAACACAACTTTACTGATAAGCATCATTATAATCAATCAGTTATGCTTTTCTGTAAGGATGGACTTAAAGAAGAATATTTTGAAGAGGTATTTGATAAATTAATAGAACATCATGATGCCTTAAGAATGAGCTATAAGGTTAATGAGGGTGCTATTTCACAAATTAATAAGGGGATTGAACCTAAAGCATATGGTTTCCTTGTAAAAGATTTAACTAATGCTGATAACTACAAAGAAATAATTCAAGAAGAAGCTAATAAACTTCAGGGTTCAGTTGATTTGGAAAACGGTCCGTTAGTTCAAGGATGCTTGTTTAAAACTTCTATTGGGGATTATTTATCAATAGTAATCCACCACTTAGTAGTTGATGGAGTTTCTTGGAGAATTATTCTTGAAGATTTAGAAAATGCTTATAGCAGTCTTTGTGAAGGACTAGAAATTCAATTACCGAAGAAAACTAGCTCTTATAAAGAATGGTCAGGAAAGCTAGTTGAATATTCTCAGAGCACAGAACTTCTTAAGGAATTGGAATATTGGACTGTAGTTGAAAATTCTGAAGCAGTTAATTTACCACAAACTTCAAAAATTGATGTTGATAAGAATAAGGATACGGCATTATTATCAGTATCCCTTGATGAAGAAGCTACGAAGAACCTCTTAACGGAGTGTAATACAGCTTATAATACTGATATCAATGATCTTCTTCTTTCAGCTTTAGGAATTTCAATGAAAAAGTGGACTGGAAGTGATGAGATTTTAATTAACCTAGAAGGCCACGGAAGAGAAGAGTTATTTAAGGATATAGATATAACTCGAACTGTAGGTTGGTTTACTGCTGAATATCCTGTACTTATAGATATGGCAAAAGCTGAGGATATTTCATTTACATTAAAGAATACAAAGGAAACTTTAAGACGAGTACCTAATAAAGGAATCGGTTATGGCATATTAAAGCACTTATCAGAGGAAGCACAAGAAAACTTTAAATCATCGAAAAAACCACAAATAAGCTTTAACTATCTTGGTGATTTTGGTGAAGAAGCTTCAGGTAAACACTTTGGTATTGCAGATATAAATTCTGGAAGTGATGTTAGTCCAGAGCTAGAGAGAGAGTATGTTCTAGATATAAACGGAATAATTCTTGAAAATAAATTAATGCTAAAGATTGAATTCAATAAAAAGCAATTTACAGAGGATTCAATAGAAAAACTTTTATCAAATTATATAGAAGTTCTTAAGGCGATAATAGCTCATTGTATGGGAAAAGAAGAGACAGAAATTACTCCTGATGATGTTGGTTATAGCGATATGTCCTTAGAACAATTCGACGATTTGGTAGATGAGCTATCTGACTTGCTCGGAGATTTAGATTTATAGTTAAAATAGTATCAAAGTTGTTATTTTTAAGATGCAACTTTGATACTATATTATGTTTATGATGGTAGAAAACTTATTTATGACATTTTTTGGAGAATGGAAATTAGAATTAAGAATGGATTAGAAAGAAATGATGATATAGGTTTTATTACTAGTGGACACTTCTAAGGGGAGAAATTGTTTATGAACATGAAAAAGAAAGTACAAATAAAAAAAATATATCCGTTGACACCTATGCAGCAAGGAATGCTATTTCATGCATTAATGGATAATGAATCGGAAGCATATTTTGAGCAGATGTCCTTTGATATAAAAGGAGACTTTTCTGTAGAACTATTTGAAGAAAGCTTTAATTCACTTATAGCAAAATATGATGTATTAAGAACAATATTTAAATATAGTAACATAGATGAACCAATACAGATTGTTTTAAAAGAAAGAAGAATGAAAATTCATTTTGAGGATATAGTGAATTTTCAAGAGGAAGAAAAGGAACAATATATAGAAGCTTTTAAAGCAGAGGATAGAAAAAAAGGCTTTGATTTGCAAAAAGATATATTGATGAGAGTATCAATACTTAAGACAGCTGAGGATACTTATAAAATCATATGGAGTCATCACCACATAATTATGGATGGATGGTGTCTAGGAATAATCGTAAGAGATGTTTTTGATAATTATAAGACGATAAAAGAAAAACTTCCTGTAGAAGTAGAAGAAGCGTATCCGTTTAGCAATTATATCAATTGGCTTAAAAAGCAGGATACAAAAGAAGCACTTAATTTCTGGAAAAAACGCTTTGAAGGCTGTGAAAATGAGACTTGTATTCCAAAGTCTGCAGTAAAAAGTAAGGAAGAAAAATATCTTTCTAAGGAATTTAACTTTAACCTTGATAAAAAGCTTATAGAGGATTTGAAGGCTGTAGCTCTTGCTTCAAATGTTCCAGTGAATACTGTTTACCAAGGAATTTGGGGAATCCTTCTACAAAGATATAACAATACAGAGGAAGCTGTTTTTGGACTTGTAGTGGCAGGAAGACCAGCAGAAGTTCCAGGAATAGAAGAGATGATGGGATTATTCATCAATACAGTGCCTGTGTATGTTAAGAATTCAAAAACTATGAGTTTTAAAGAGTTAGTAGGAAAGATTCATGAAGATTCTATTAACGCTCAAAGCTATGAATATTGTTCATTAGCGGATATACAAGCGCAAACAGATTTAAAACAAAATCTTATGGACAATATTTTAGTTATAGAAGATTATCCTTTAGATGAATTTATAGGAGGCCTTGAGATATGTAAGTATCTAGGTCTTGAAATAAGTAATGTACAGAACTTTGAACAAACAAATTATGATTTTAATATAGATATACTTCCAGGTGAAAATACAGTTGTTCAAATTGGATACAATAGCGCTGTATATGACAGTGAATTTGTAAAATCAATTGAAGGCCATTTTAGAACTGTAGCTAAAATAGTAGGTGCTAATCCAGAAGTTTTAGTAGGAAACATAGAAATATTAACAAAGGAAGAAAAAGAAAAATTACTTTTCGGATTCAATAATGTAGAAATGCTTTCTGATAGAACAGAAGAATCCAAAGTATCAGACAATGAGATTGCCATAAAAACACATTATGATTTCAGCAAAACATTGCCACAATTATTCGAAGAAAATGCAGTAAAAGATAAAGACAAAACTGCAGTAATTTTTAAAGATGAAAAAATATCATATAGTCAGTTAAATATAAAGGCAAACAAAGTAGCTAGATATTTGAGAAAACAAGGTGTGGATGTGGAAAGTCTTGTAGTAGTAATGCTAGAACGTTCACCATTGTTTATAGAATCAGTAATGGGTATTTGGAAAGCTGGGGGAGCGTACATACCAGTAGATACTAATTATCCAATTCAAAGAAAACTTGGAATATTAGAAGATTCAAAGGCTAATTATGTGATAACTAAATCAGAATATATAGATGAAGAGTTTAAGGCAAACTACAAAGGAAATATAATCTGCGTTGATTTAGTTGAAGATAAAATTCTTGAAGAAGAAGCTGAAAATTTAAATATAGAGATAGCACAAAATAACCTTGCTTATGTTTTATTTACTTCTGGTTCAACAGGAAAACCAAAGGGAGTAATGATAGAACACATGGGTATGCTTAATCACATATTTGCAGAAAGAGATGAATTAAATCTTGATACAAATTTAGTGTTTGCTCAAAATGCAAATCAATGTTTTGATATTTCAGTGTGGCAGTTCTTTGGAGCCCTTGCTTTAGGAGGAACTACAGCAATTTATCCTAATGACATGATATTAAATTCAGAAGAATTTACAGACAGCATAATAAAAGATCAAGTGACTTTACTTGAGGTAGTACCATCATATCTTATGGTAATGATGGATTACTTAGAAGAAAGTAAATTAACTCTTGAAAATTTAAAGTATTTAATCATCACTGGTGAAGCAGTAAAACCACAGGTTATTAAGCGATGGTTTGAGTTGTTCCCTGGTATAAAAATGGTTAACGCTTATGGTCCAGCGGAAGCTTCTGACGACGTTACTCAATTTATAATGGACAAATTACCAGAAAACTATATAAACATCCCTACAGGTAAGCCTGTAACAAATATGAGAATCTACATTGTAGATAAGGATATGAGATTATGCCCAGAGGGTGTGGTTGGAGAAATCTGTGTTGCTGGTATTGGTGTTGGAAGAGGATATATAAATGATGAAAAGAGAACAAATGCATCATTCTTTAAGGATACCTTTATAGAAGGCTCTGCAGAAAGATTATATAAAACTGGTGACCTTGGAAGATGGCTATCAGATGGCAATATAGAATTTATAGGAAGAAACGATTTCCAAGTAAAAATCAGAGGACTTAGAATTGAGCTAGGAGAAATCGAAAGCAGATTAGCAGATTTTGAGGCTATAAAAGATGCAGTAGTAATTGATTTAGAAGACCAAAATGGTGCTAAATATCTTTGTGCATACTTCTCAGCTACTAGAAATGTAGAAGCTATAGAGCTTAAGAATTACATTCTAGGATATTTACCAGAGTACATGGTTCCAACATATTTCATACAACTAGAAGAACTTCCACTGCTTATCAGTGGTAAGATTGATAGAAAATCTTTACCAAAACCAGAAAGTATACTTGATTTGTCAAAGGAATATGTAGCTGCAGAAAGTGAAACAGAAAGTCAATTAGTTGATATATGGCAGAAAATATTAGCTACAGAAAAGATAGGTGTAACAGATAATTTCTTTGATTTAGGAGGACATTCTCTACTTGCTATAAGATTGATTTCAAAAATCAACAGTGAGCTAAATAAGAGTATTTCCTTAAACCAATTATTTAGTGCACCTACAATCAGAGAAATGGCAAACTTTATAGATGGAAAAGATAAAAATGCTCAATTTGAAGAAATAAAGCCTGTACCAGAACAAGAATTTTATGAAGTATCTTCAGCTCAAAAGAGATTGTTTGTAATCAATGAACTTAATGAAGAAGATACAAGCTATAACATGCCTGTTATAGAAATTTTTGAAGGAAAATTTGATACTGAGAAATTCCAGTCAGTAATTAAAAAGTTAGTTGCTAGACATGAAGCCTTTAGAACTTCCTTTAAGGTTCAAGATGGAAACCCAGTTCAAATAATACATAAAGAAGTTGATTTTAATATTGATCTATATGAAGCAAAAGAAGATGAAGTAAAAGGAATAGTTGATGGATTTATAGAACCCTTTGATTTGAAAAATGCTCCTCTTTTAAGAGTTGGAATTATTAAAATTAATGAATTGAAACACATTATTATGATAGATATGCATCATATTATTTCTGATGGTATGTCTATGGATGTATTTATTAGTGAATTCTTAATGCTTTATAAAGGCATAGAATTGAAGCCATTGACATTACAATATAAGGATTATTCTGCTTGGCAAAATAAACTTCTGAAAGCTGAGGTTATGAAAAAGCAAGAAGAATTCTGGCTTGAAAACTTAAAAGGAGAGATACCTGTACTTAACTTACCAACAGATTATTCTCGTCCTACAGTTCAAGCTTTTGATGGAGACAGTGTAAACTTTGTTGCAGATGCAACATTAACAGAAAGATTAAGGGCACTAGCTACAGAAACAGGAACAACTACTTATATGATGGTTCTTGCTGCTTTCAATGTGCTATTACATAGATATACTGGACAAGATGATATTATAATTGGTTCTCCAATAGCGGGAAGAACACAAACAGAATTAGAAGACATAATAGGTATGTTTGTAAATACTCTTGCTTTAAGGAATTTCCCAAATGCCAATAAGACTTTCAAGGAATTTGTTTCTGAGATTAAGGATAATTCATTAAGAGCCTTTGAGAACCAAGATTATCAGTTTGAAGAATTAATAGATAAATTACAAATCAAGAGAGATTTAAGTAGAAATCCTTTATTTGATATCATGTTTGTTATGCAAAACACTGGCTTTAGCAAAGAAAGTGATATAAAGGAATTTACCTTTACTCCTTATGATTATGAAGTGAAGTCTTCAATGTTTGACATTACCTTAAATGCTGTTGAAGATGAAAAAGAGCTTAAATTTGAATTTGAATATTGCACAAAACTCTTTAAAAAGCACACTATAGAAAATATGTCTAAGCATCTTTTAACTTTATTAAAAGGTATTGTTGAAAATCCTAATAGCAAATTAGCAGACATTGAAATTTTAGATAAAGAAGAAAAAAATCTTATATTAAAAGACTTTAATAATACAGAAGCAGATTATGAGTATAGAAGAACACTTCAAGAGTTATTCGAAGCACAAGTTGAGAAAACGCCAAATAGTATAGCACTTATTTATGGGGAAGAAAAGCTTACTTATAAGGAATTAAATGAAAAAGTAAATAAGTTAGCAGTAGTTTTAAGAAATAAAGGTGTAAAACCAAATGATATTGTTGGAATAATGGTTGAACGCTCCTTTGAAATGATAGTTGGAATACTAGGGATACTTAAGGCTGGTGGGGCTTATATGCCTATGAATCCTGAAAATCCAACAGAAAGAATTGCTTTTATGCTTGAAGATAGTAAGGCAAATATATTATTAACAAAGGAAACTTACTGTAATAAGGATACATATAGCAATGTAGAGGTGGTTTATCTAGAAGATAGCAGTCTATATCAAGGTGAAGCTGTAACAATAGAGAATACTAATGATTTCACAGACTCAGCTTATGTAATCTATACTTCAGGTTCCACTGGTAAACCAAAAGGTGTATTGATTTCTCATTGTTCAGCAGTAAACATTTTATCTTCGTTGCAAAAGAGATATCCATTAAATAGTGACGATACATATCTTTTAAAAACTGCTTATACCTTTGACGTATCAGTTGCAGAAATTTTTGGTTGGTATATGGATGGAGGAACTCTAGCTATCCTAAATCAAGGCTACGAAAAGGAACCAGATAAGATTATCGATGCAATTAATAAATATAATGTAACTCATATAAACTTTGTTCCATCAATGTTTAATTTGTTCACTACTTTATTAGACAAAGAAACTATTGAGTCTGCTAAATCTCTTAAATATATTTTCTTAGCAGGTGAGGCAGTAACGCCAAGTATTATTGAAAAATATAGAACCTTTGATATAGCTGCAAAGCTTGAGAATATATATGGTCCGACAGAGGCGACTATCTATTCAACAGCTTATTCTCTTGAAGATTATAAGGAAGGTATTAATGTTCCTATTGGTAAGCCTATGGAAAACCTTCAAGCTTATATCCTTGGAGCAAATGATAAACTTCAACCAGTAGGAGTTATTGGAGAATTATGTATAGGTGGTGTTGGTGTTGCAAAGGGTTATTTAAATAATACAGAGCTTACAAATGCAAAGTTCGTACCTAACAAATTTAACTTAGGTACTACTATCTATAGAACTGGTGATATAGCTAGATGGCTACCAGATGGAAATATCGAGTATCTTGGAAGAATAGATCATCAAGTTAAAATAAGAGGTTTTAGAATAGAACTTGGTGAAATAGAAGATGCTTTATTAAAAATAGAAGATATAAAAGAAGTAATTGTACTAGATAAGGGCGAAACAGGGAATAAATTCTTATGTGCTTACTATGTGTCACAAAAGGAATATAGTGTAGGTTTACTAAGAGAAGAACTTAAAAAATCTTTACCAGATTATATGGTACCATCCTATTTCATAAGATTAGAAAGTATGCCATTAAATCAGAATGGAAAGGTAGATAGAAAAGCACTACCAGAACCAGAAGGTAAGATTGATACAGGCGTTGAATACGAAGCACCAAGAAATGAACTAGAAGAAAAACTAGTAGAAATGTGGCAAGAAGTTTTAGGTGTAAAAAATATAGGTATAAATGATAATTTCTTTGAATTAGGCGGACATTCCTTAAAGGCTACTACCTTAGTAGGAAGAATTCATAAGGAATTAGGAATTCAAGTACCATTGAAGGAAGTATTCGGCATAGGAACAATAAAAGGCCTTAGCGAATATGTAGCTTCTATGGAAAATAATTTATCTGAGGATAAAAAGGCCTATAATGCAATAGAAAAGGTTGAAGAAAAAGAATTCTACGAAGCTTCCTCAGCCCAAAAGAGAATGTATATGCTACAAGAAATTGATGATGATAGTACAGCATATAACCTTCCAGGGGTATTAGAAATAGTTGGTGAAATTGATGTTCCTAAGCTAAATGAAGTTTTCTTAAAATTAATCGAAAGACATGAAGCTCTAAGAACAAGCTTCTTTGTTGAAGAAGACACTGTTGTACAAAAAGTAAACAGCTTAGAAGCTGTAGATTTTAATATTGAAAGAGTAGAAGCCGAAAGTGAAGCAGAGGCTGAAGAAAAGATTAATGATTTTATTAGAATCTTTAATTTGACTGAGGCGCCATTATTAAGAGTATTAATCATAAGCTTAAGTAGTGAAAGACATATCATGTGCTTTGATATGCATCACATAATATCAGATGGAGCTTCTATGGCAATACTTACAAGTGAGTTTAGTAAGTTATATGCTGGGGAAGAGTTAGAAGAATTAAAGGTACAATATAAAGATTACTCAGCATGGCAGTTAAAGAGAAGAGAAAGTGAAGAGTTTAGAAAACAAGAAGAATATTGGTTGAAGGAATTTAGTGAAGAAATACCTGTACTAAATATGCCAACAGATTACCCAAGACCAAAGGTTAAAGATTTCAGTGGAGATAGAATAATCTTTGAATTAGATAATACAGTGACTGAAGGCTTAAGAGAGATAGCAAAAGAAACTGGAAGCACTATGTATATGGTATTACTTGCAAATCTTAAGGTTTTATTAGCTAAATATAGTGGACAAGAAGATATCGTAATAGGTAGCCCAATAGCTGGAAGAAATCATAGAGATTTAGAAAATATCATAGGTATGTTTGTAAATACCTTAGCAATAAGAAGCAAGGTTGATAAAGAGTTAAGCTTTAAGTCATACCTAAGAACAGTAAAAGAAAAAGCTCTAAAGGCATATGAAAATCAAGATTATCAATTTGAAGAGTTAGTTGAAAAATTAAATATCCCAAGAGATATGAGCAGAAACCAATTCTTTGATGTTATGTTTACAATGCAAAACACCGAAGATATTGAAATAGAAATGGGAGATTTAACTTTAAAACTTATGAAATCAACTCAAAGTCAGCTAAATTTGATTTATCCTTTGATGCTGTTGAGGAAGAAAACAAGATTGAAATTGAGCTAGAATATAGCACCTCACTTTTCAAAAAGGAAACAGTAGAAAGAATAAGAGACCACTTAATTAATTTATTAAAGACAATAATTATAAAGCCGGAGGCAAAATTAAGAGAAGTGAACTTGATAACAGCTGAAGAGAAAACTCAGATATTAACTGAGTTTAATGGTAAGAAAGTTGATTATGACTTTAGCAAAACCTTACATGAACTGTTTGAAGATAACTCAGCTAAGAATCCAGATAAGATAGCTGTCGTATATGAAGATGAAAAGATATCTTATAAGGAACTAAATGAAAAATCAAATAGAGTTGCCAATTACCTAAGAAGAAAAGGTGTCAATGTGGAAACCATTGTAGGTGTTATGGTTCATCGTTCACCAATCTTTGTAGAAAGTGTAATGGGCTTATGGAAAGCAGGCGGTGCTTACATTCCCCTAGATGTAACATATCCAACACAAAGAAAATTAGGAATATTGCAAGATGGAAATGCTAACTTTGTAATAACTCTTTCTAAATATATTGATGAAGAGTTTAAAGCAGAATATAAGGGTGAGATAATTTGTCTTGACCTTATAGAGGAAGAAATTTTAGCAGAGGATACTAAAAATATTGATGTAAAAGTATCGCAAGATAACCTAGCTTACATCTTATTTACTTCAGGTTCAACAGGAAAACCAAAGGGAGTTATGATTGAACATCTAGGAATGCTAAATCATATTCTTGCGGAGCAAGAGGAACTAGCATTAGATGAGAATTTAGTATTCGCTCAAACTGCAAATCAATGTTTTGATATATCTGTATGGCAGTTCTTTGCAGCATTAGCCTTAGGCGGAACAACAGCAATATATCCAAATGATCTTATTCTTGAAGTAGGGAAGTTTACTGAGAGAGTATGTAAAGACAAGGTTACACTTCTTGAATTAGTACCATCATACATAATGGTAATGATGGATTATATAGAAACCACTAAGGTAACCCTTGATTCCTTAAAATATCTTATGATAACAGGAGAAGCTGCTAAGCCAAATGTTATACAAAGATGGTTTAGTTTATGTCCAGATAAAAAGATGGTTAACGCTTATGGACCAGCGGAAGCTTCTGATGACATTACTCAATACATAATCGAGGAGTCAACAGATGTAAGCAGTATTCCAGTTGGTAAGCCGTTAAACAACATAAATATCTACATTATCAGTGAAAACATGGAACTTTGTCCAATTGGAGTGCCAGGGGAAATTTGTGTATCAGGTATTTGTGTAGGAAGAGGGTATATCAATAATCCAGAGAAGACGGAAGAAGCCTTCGGATTTGATCCATTCCAAGAAGAAAACAAGGTTAGAATGTATAAAACTGGAGACATCGGTAAATGGCTACCTGACGGTAATATAGAGTTTATAGGAAGAAAAGACTTCCAAGTAAAAGTAAGAGGTTTCAGAATCGAGCTTGGTGAAATAGAAAATACACTACTAGCAATAGACGGAGTTAAGGACGTAGTAATCATAGATAAAGGCGAAGGTAGAAACAAATATCTATGTGCTTATTATGTGTCAGAAGTAGAGTATAGTGCTAAGGAGTTAAAGGAAGAAGTTAAAAAATACTTACCAGATTATATGATACCATCTTTCTTTATAAGCTTAGAAAAGCTTCCACTATCTCCAAATGGAAAGGTAGACAGAAAAGCCTTACCAGAACCAGAGGGAACAATAGATACAGCTGTAGAATATGAAGCACCAAGAAATGAAATAGAAGAACAGTTAGTGGAAATATGGAAAGAAATCTTAGGCGTAGACAAGATAGGAATAAATGATAACTTCTTTGAATTAGGAGGACATTCCTTAAGAGCGACTACACTGATTGGTAGAATCCATAAAATCTTAAATGTAGAAGTGCCACTAAAAGAGATATTCACTGTTGGAACCATAAAAGGACTTAGTGAATATATATCTTCAACTGATACTAGAAGCTATGTAGCTATAGAAAAGGTAGAAGAGAGAGAATTTTACGAAGCTTCTTCAGCACAAAAGAGAATGTACATGCTTCAAGAGTTTGATAAAACTAGCATTGCATACAATATGCCAGGAACATTAGAAATAGTAGGCGATTTAAACTTAATTAAGCTTCAAGACGTGTTATTAAAATTAATTGAGAGACACGAAATATTAAGAACAAGTTTTGATGTTCATGATGGTAAGGTAGTACAAAAGGTACATAGCTTAGAAGAAATAGAATTTTCTATAGAAAAAATAGAATTAGGCAGTATAGAAGAAGTAGAAGAAAAGGTTTCAGAATTTGTAAGACCATTTGATCTTACTAAAGCCCCATTGTTAAGAGTAGCAGTTATGAGTCTTGATAATGAAAACCATAGAATGTGTTTTGATATGCATCATATAGCTTCAGATGGAGTTTCAACGGCTATATTTACAGAGGAGTTCTGCCAGTTATATCAAGGAAAAGAATTAGAGGAATTAAAGGTTCAATATAAGGATTACTCTGCATGGCAATTAAAGAAGCTAGAAAGCGAAGAATTTAAAGCCCAAGAAGAATATTGGCTAAAAGAATTCAGCGGAGACATTCCAGTATTAAATCTACCTACAGATTTTGCAAGACCAAAGGTTAAAGACTTTAGTGGAGATAATATAAGCTTTGTTCTAGATAAAGAAACCACTGAAAGCTTAAGAAGAGTAGCAAAAGAAAGTGGAAGTACCATGTATATGGTTTTACTTGCAAATTTCAAAATTCTTTTATCTAAATATAGTGGACAAGAAGATATAGTAATAGGTAGTCCAATAGCTGGAAGAAACCATAGAGATTTAGAAAACATCATAGGTATGTTTGTAAATACCCTAGCTATAAGAACTACAGTTGATAATCAATTAAGCTTTAAGAATTATTTAAAAATAGTAAAAGAAAAAGCGTTATTAGCCTATGAAAATCAAGATTATCAATTTGAAGAATTAGTGGATAAGATTGATGTAAACAGAGACTTAAGTAGAAATCCATTATTGGATGTTATGTTTGTACTTCAAAATACAGAAGATGCAGAGATGGAAGTAGAGAACTTAATTATAAAACCAGTAGATGAAAAAGATACGGTAGAAAAGTTTGATATAACAATGTTTGCAGCTGAAGGAAATGAAGAAATATACATTAACTTAAGCTATGCAACTAGTCTTTACAGTAATGAATCTATATTAAGAATGGCAAAACATTTCTTAAATATAGTAAAAACTATAGCTTTGGATACAGAAACAAAGATAAAAGATATTGTACTTTTAGATGAAGAAGAAGAACATAAGGTATTAGTTGAATTTAATGATACAACAGCAGAGTATCCAAGGGATAAATCAATACATGAATTATTTGAAGAGCAAGTATCAAAAACGCCAAATAATATTGCAGTTGTTTTTGAGAATGAAAAATTAACTTATAAAGAACTGGATGAAAGAACAAATGCTTTAGCTAGAAACTTAAGAGCAAAGGGCGTTAAGTCTAATGATGTCGTTGGTATCATTGCAAAGAGAAATATAGAAATGCTTGTTGGTACTTTAGCTATTATCAAGGCAGGTGCTGCGTATCTTCCAATTGATCCAAAGTATCCGATTGATAGGATAGAGCATATGACAAAAGACAGTAATGCAAAGATTATCCTTACAGATAGTGGCTTAAAGGAAGGCGTTGATTTTACTGGACAGCTTATAGATCTAAATGATACTAGCCTTTACAAAGAAGGAGCAGAAGCTTTAGATTATGTAAACTCACCGGATGACTTAGCTTATATAATATATACTTCTGGGTCTACAGGAAAACCTAAGGGTGTTATGGTTACTCATAGAAATGTTGTGAGATTAGTTAAAAACACTAACTACATTGAGTTTAAGGAAGATGATAGAATTCTTCAAACTGGAGCAATAGTATTTGATGCTTCTACCTTTGAAATTTGGGGTTCATTACTTAATGGCTTAGAGCTTTATCTTGTAGAGGATGAAACTATATTAAAAGCTGAAAAACTTGAAAAAGCTATTAAGGAAAATAAAATAACTACAATGTGGTTAACATCACCATTGTTTAACCAATTGTCACAAGAAAATCCTAAGTTATTTGAAGGAATAAAGAATTTACTTGTAGGTGGAGATATATTATCACCAAAGCATATAGCTAATGTAAGAAATAGTTGCCCAGGAATTAACATAATAAATGGATATGGACCTACGGAAAATACTACCTTCTCAACTTGTTATAGGATAGAAGATAATTTTGAGAACAACATACCAATAGGTAAACCAATAAGCAATTCTACTGCTTATATAGTTGATAAAAACGGTGCATTGCAACCAATAGGAGTTCCAGGAGAACTTTGGGTTGGTGGAGATGGAATTGCTTTAGGATATCTCAATCAAGAAGAACTTACAAAGGATAAGTTTGTAGCAGACAACTTCAGCGGAAAAGGAAATCTATATAAGACAGGAGACCTTGTGAAATGGTTGTCTGATGGAAATATTGAATTCCTAGGAAGAATAGATGCACAGGTGAAAATCAGAGGCTTCAGAATAGAAATTGGTGAAATAGAAACACAGCTTTTAACAGTAGAAGGAATTAAAGAAGCTTGTGTTATAGCATTAGGGGAGTTAAGTTCAGAAAAAGTATTATGTGCTTATATAACAGCAGATAAGGAAATTAAAACATCAGAACTAAGAAGCAATTTAAGTGAAAAACTTCCAGAATATATGCTTCCATCGTATTTTGTACAATTGGATAAAATGCCGTTAAATCAAAATGGTAAGATAGATAAAAAACTTCTTCCAAAGCCAGAAGGGAAGATTGAAACAGGAAGACCTTATGTAGCACCAGAAAATGAAACAGAAGAAATCTTAGTTAACATATGGCAACAAGTACTTGGTATAGAAACTGTTGGTACAGAGGATAACTTCTTTGAATTAGGAGGACATTCTTTAAAAGCAATATTGGTTATCGGTGCAATACATAAAGAATTAGATGTAGAAGTACCTTTAGGAACGATTTTCATGTTGCAAACAATAAAACAATTAGCTGATTATATTATGAAAGCTGATAAGAAAGAGTATATGTCAATAATCCCTGTAGAGGAAAAAGAATACTATCCTTTATCTGGAGCACAAAAACGACTATACATAATCGATAGTCTTGTAGGTGAAAGTACCGGTTACAATGTTCCGTATACAAGTATAATTGAAGGAAACCTTCATAAGAAAAGGCTTGAAGAAGCGTTCATGGAGCTTATTTTAAGACATGAGGCTTTAAGAACTTCATTCCTTATGGTTGATGGAGAACCAGTACAAAAGATACAGAAACAAATAGACTTTAAGATGGATTTCTTTGAAGCAGAGGAAGCTGAACTAGCAAATATAGCAGAAAGTTTTATAAAACCTTTTGATTTAAGTAAAGCACCACTTATGAGAGTTACTTTAGTTAAGATAAATGATGAAAAACATATGTTAATGATGGATATGCATCATATCATAACCGATGGTACTTCTATGGGCATCTTAATAAGTGAACTTATGAGGTTATATCAAGGGGAAACTTTAGAAGAATTACAAGTTCAATATAAGGATTTCTCAGTATGGCAAAATAATCTTTTAGAATCTGATTTTATGAAGAAGCAAGAAAAATATTGGCTTGAGACTCTTGATGGGGAAATACCAGTATTAAATCTTCCTATAGATTACAAGATACAAGGTGAAAAGAATCATGAAGGTAATACAATAGAGTTTACTTTAGCAGATGAATTGATTATAGCTTTAAGAGAAATAGCAGCAGAAACTGGAAGTACAATGTATATGGTATTCCTTGCAGCATATAATCTACTTCTTTCAAAATACTCTGGACAAGAGGATATAATAGTAGGTTCTCCAATTGTGGGAAGAAGCCATAAGCAATTAGAAAATATAGTTGGTATGTTTGTAAATACTCTTGCTATGAGAAACTATCCAACAGGAGATAAGACTTTTAAAGAATTCTTAGGTGAAGTAAAAGAAAATTCTATAAAGGCTTATGAAAATCAAGATTATCAATTTGAAGAGTTGATTGAAAAACTTGATATAAGAAGAGATTTAAATAGAAATCCTCTTTTTGACACTATGTTTGCTATGGAGAACACTGCAGGAATTGATGAAGAATTTACTGAATTAAAGGTGAGCAATTATGATACGGAACATAATGTATCTAAGTTCTTTATAACATTCCATGCACAAGAAAAAGATGATGATATGTATTTCGATTTTGAATATAGCGTTCAACTATTCAAAAAAGAAACCATTGAAGCAATGATAAGACATTTTGTAAAAGTTTTAGAGCAAATTGTACAAAATCCAGAAGCTAAGTTAAATGAAATAGATTTAATCACGGAAGATGAGAAATCAACAATACTTACAAGCTTTAATAAACCTTGGAACAAAGAAGTAAAGGCGGAAACAATAATAGAATTATTTGAAGCTGAAGCTGAAAAGAATCCAGATAGTGTAGCTGTAGTTTTTGAGGATAACGCTCTTACTTATAGAGAACTTAATGAAAAAGCTAACAATTTAGCAAAAGTTATTATAGGTACTTTAGAAACACCATCAAAAGAAATTGAAGGTAGAGTAACCCAAGAATCAGTATCAAAAATTTCCAAGACATTAATGGAAGAAGCTAAGGAAGTATTAGAAACTTCTCTTCAAGTAGCAGCAGGAGTAGAAAGTTTAGAAGATATAGTTGCCAAAGAAGCAATCTTAGGAAACACAGAAAACATAGAGAAACCTATAGGTATAATCGTTGAGCCATCAATAGAAATGGTTATAGGAATGCTAGCTATCTTAAAAACAGGAAAAGGATACTTACCAATAGATCCTGAATTCCCAACTGATAGAATAAGCTATATGCTAGAGGATAGTGAGGCAGAAATGCTTCTTGCAAGTAAAAAGTTCAACCTTGAAAATCTAGAGATGCTTCAAAGAATAGATTTAGAGGATTCATCATTATATGAAGGTGATGGAAGCAACATTGGAATAAAAAGAGTTTCAGAGTCACCAATGTACACAATATATACTTCAGGTACTACAGGAACTCCAAAGGGAGTAGTTCTAGAAAACTCAAATGTTGTTAACTACATCAATTGGTTTACAAGAGAATTTGAAGTGACCGAAAAGGATAAAGCAGTGCTATTGTCATCAGCAAGCTTTGATTTAGGATATACAGCGTTATATTCTGCTCTTACAAAAGGAAGTGAGCTTCATATAGTGTCAAAGGATACTTATAAAGATCCAGAACAAATCCTTGGATATATAGAGGAAAAAGAAATAACCTTTATAAAAGCAACACCATCTTTATTCAATGCTATTATAAATACTCATAGCTTTGAGGAGGAAGGAAAGTGTAACAGTCTAAGATTAGTTGTTCTTGGTGGAGAAAAGTTAAATGTTGATGATGTAGAGAAATATAGCAAGAAATATCATAAAGCTGAATTTGTAAATCATTACGGTCCAACAGAAGCAACTATAGGATGTATAGCTCATAAAATTGATAATTCAAAATTTGAAGAATTCAAGAAGCAACCAGTAATAGGAAGACCTATTGACAACACTGGTATCTACATAGTAGGAAATAACCATGAACTAAAACCAGTAGGTGTCATTGGACAAATTGCAGTATCAGGTTATGGACTTTCAAAAGGATATATTAATAGACCAGAATTAACAGAAGAGAAATTTGTTATAAATCCATACGTTCCAGGAGAAAGAATGTATTTAACAGGAGACCTTGGAAGATGGACACAAGCTGGTGAAATAGAAATCCTTGGACGTATAGATGACCAAGTGAAAATCAGAGGTTACAGAGTTGAGTTAAAGGAAATAGAAGCTGCTATAAAGAGATGCAGAGGAATAAAGGATTCAGTAGTAATTGCACAAGAAAGCAAGTTAGGCGATAAAGTTATTTGTGCTTACATAGTAGGCGACCAAGTAGAAGAAGATTTTGTTAATGAAATCAAAGCAGAACTTGTGAAAAACTTACCAGAGTATATGATTCCTTCATATTATGCAATTGTTGATAAGATTCCACTAACTGCTAACGGAAAAGTTGATGTTAAAGCTCTTCCAAAGGCAGAAGGAAGTATAGCAAATACAGTAGCATATATAGCACCAGAAAATGAAATAGAAGAAAAGCTTATAGAACTATGGACTGAAGTTCTTGGAACTGAAGGAATAGGAACAAAGCATAACTTCTTTGAAGTTGGAGGACATTCCTTAAAAGCAGTAGTATTGACCTCGAAAATTTACAAGGAATTTAATGTAGAAATGCCATTAAGACAAGTGTTTATGGCACCTACGATAAAAGAGCAAGGAGAGTATATATTAAATGCTGATAAAAATACTTATACAGCGATAAAACCAGCAGAAAAGATGGAAGTATATCCAATGTCTTCTGCACAAAAGAGAGTATATACTTTAAGTAAATTTGAGAAGGATAGCATAAATTACAACATGCCTGCTGCTTACATAATAGATGGAGCAATAGATTTAGATAAGTTAGATGAAGTATTTAAGAAATTAGTAGCTAGACACGAAGCATTAAGAACCTCTTTTCACCTTGTTGAAGGTAAGCCAGTTCAAAAAGTTCATGAGGATGTAGAATTCTTTGTAACTAGAAGTAAAACAGAGGAATCCTTAGATGAAAATAGCTTAGAAGGAAAAGAGAAGCTTAAGAAAATTAGCGAAGATTTCATAAAACCTTTTGATTTAAGCAAGGCTCCTTTAATAAGAGTAGGGGTAATGGAAATCTCGGAAAATAAATACCTACTTATGTACGATAAGCATCATATAATATCCGACGGTGTTTCAAGAGGAATAATATTGAAAGAATTCATCAGCCTTTATAATAATGAGCAATTACCAGAACTTAAACTTCAATACAAGGATTTTGCTGTATGGCAAAATGAATTGTTTGAACAAGGTATAATGGACAAACAGAAGGAATATTGGCTGGATAAGTTCAAGGGAGAAATTTCTGTTCTAAATCTACCAACAGATTATAAGAGACCAGCAATAAAGACCTTTGAAGGAGATTCTATAGCTATTACTGTAAATAGTGACTTAAGAGAAAAGATTAATAAATTAGCTCTTAACACAGGAACCACAATGTATATGACTCTTATGGCTGCGTATAATGTTCTTCTTAATAAATATACAAATCAAGAAGACATAATCGTAGGACTTCCTACAGCAGGAAGACCACATAATGATCTTCAGGATATATTGGGAATGTTCGTAAATACTTTAGCTATGAGAAATAATCCAAGAGGAAATGATACCTTCAAGGAATTCTTAGAAGAAGTTAAAATTAACTCCCTTAATGCTTTTGCAAATCAAGATTATCAGTTTGAAGAACTTATTGAAAATCTTGATATAAGAAGAGATTTAAGCAGAAATCCATTATTCGATGTTATGTTTGTTATGCAAAATACTGGAGCTGAAGAAGTTGATTCACAAGGCTTAAAGGTTAAAGCTTTAGATTTTGATTACACAGTATCAAAATTTGATTTAACATTAACAGCTATAGAAGTAAAGGATGAACTAGAATTAGGCTTCGAATATAGCACAAAGCTATTTAAAAAAGAGACAGCAGAAAGAATGTTAAAGCATTTTGTTAAAGTATTAGAGGTTATAGTAGAAAATCCTAATGGAAAAATACAAGATATAACTCTTATTTCTGAAGCTGAAAAGAGAGAAATAATCTATAACTTCAACGATACGAAAGCCTTATATCCAAGGGATATGTCCTTAGCTCAATGCTTTGAGGAGCAAGTTCAAAGGACGCCAGATAAAACAGCAGTGGTATTTATGGAAGAAGAAGTTACATTTAGAGAACTTAACAAAAGAGTTAATTCTCTAGCTACAATTCTTAGGGAAAAAGATATCAAACCTAACGATGTAGTTGGTATTATTGCGAAGAGAAATATAGAGATGCTTGTTGGTACTTTAGCTATTATTAAAGCAGGTGCTGCGTATCTTCCAATTGATCCAAAGTATCCGATTGATAGAATAGAGCATATGACAAAGGATAGTAATGCAAAGATTATTCTTACGGATAGTGGATTAAAAGAAGGCGTTGATTTTAACGGTCAATTGATAGACTTAAAGGATAAGAGTCTTTATGAAAAAGATATAGATGTTTTAGAAAATGTAAACGCACCTGAGGATTTAGCTTATATCATATATACTTCTGGATCTACAGGAAAACCTAAGGGCGTTATGGTTACCCATAGAAATGTTGTTAGATTGGTTAAAAATACTAACTACATTCAGTTTAAGGAAGATGATAGAATTCTTCAAACTGGAGCAATAGTATTTGATGCTTCCACTTTTGAAATTTGGGGTTCAATGCTTAATGGAGTAGAGCTTTATCTTATAGATGATGAATCTATATTAAAGGCTGAAACTCTCGAAAAAGCTATAAAAGAATATAAGATAACAATACTATGGTTAACAACAGCGTTATTTAATCAATTATCACAGGAAAATCCTAAGACCTTTGAAGGAATTAAAGTTATCTTAACTGGTGGAGAAGCTGCATCACCAAAGCATATGAATAGTGTTAGAAATAGTTGTCCAGACATTGATATTTTAAATGTTTATGGACCTACAGAGAACACGACTTTCTCAACTTATTGTAAGGTGGAGGATAAATATGGAAATGACATTCCAATAGGAAAGCCAATAAGTAATTCTACAACTTACATAGTTGATGGTAAAGGAGCATTGCAACCAATAGGAGTTCCAGGAGAACTTTGGGTTGGTGGAGATGGAATAGCTTTAGGTTACCTTAACCAAGAAGAGATGACAAAAGATAAATTTGTAGTTGATTTATTTACTGGCAAAGGAAGACTTTATAAGACTGGAGACCTTGCACGATGGTTGCCTGATGGTAACATAGAATTCTTAGGAAGAATAGATACTCAGGTTAAAATTAGAGGCTTTAGAATTGAAATAGGAGAAATTGAAAGTCAGATTTCAAGTTTATATGGTATAAAGGAAGTTTGTGTAGTAGCACTTGGAGAGCAAAGTACAGAAAAAGTATTATGTGCGTATATAACTTCAGATAAAGAAGTTGTAGTTTCAGAAATAAGAAACAACCTTAGTGAGAAGCTTCCAGAATATATGATTCCATCATACTATGTACAATTAAATAAAATGCCGTTAAATCAAAATGGTAAGATAGATAAAAAACTTCTTCCAAAGCCAGAAGGCAAGATTGAAACAGGAAAGCCTTATGTAGCACCAGAAAATGAAACAGAAGAAATTTTAGTTAGCATATGGCAACAAGTGCTTGGTATAGAAACTGTTGGTACAGAGGATAACTTCTTTGAATTAGGAGGACATTCCTTAAAGGCAATATTGGTTATTGGTGCAATACATAAAGAGCTAAATGTAGAAATACCTTTAGGAACTATTTTCTCATTGCAAACAATAAAACAATTAGCTGATTATATTATGAAAGCTGATAAGAAAGAGTATTTATCAATAAAGCCTGTAGAAGAAAAGGAATACTATCCTTTATCTGGAGCTCAAAGAAGATTATATATAGTTGATAGCCTTGTAGATAATAGTACTGGTTACAATGTTCCTTATACAGGAATAATTGAAGGAAATCTTCATAGAGAAAGACTGGAAGAAGCTTTAAACAAGCTTATTCTAAGACATGAAGCTTTAAGAACTTCATTTATTGTCGTTGATGGAGAGCCAGTACAAAGAATAGAAAAACAAGTACCTTTCAAAATGGATTTCTTTGAAGCTAGAGAAGATGAATTAGATGATATAGCTGATAACTTTATACAACCTTTTGATTTAAGTAAAGCACCGCTTATAAGAGTTGCTTTAGTTAAGATAAATCATGAGAAACACATGTTAATGATGGACATGCATCATATCATAACAGATGGTACTTCTATGGGAATCTTAATAAGCGAACTTATAAAATTATATCAAGGGGAGAATTTAGAAGAATTACAAGTTCAATATAAGGATTTCTCAGTATGGCAAAATAATCTCCTACAAGCTAACTATATGAAAAATCAAGAGAAATATTGGCTTGAAACTCTTAGTGGAGAAATACCAGTATTAAATCTTCCAACTGACTATAAACTTCAAGGAGTAAAGACTCATGAAGGTGATAGAATAGAGTTTGCTTTAAATGATGAATTAATAGAAGCATTAAAAGATTTAGCTATGAAAACTGCAAGCACAATGTATATGGTATTCCTTGCAGCATATAATCTACTTCTTTCAAAATACTCTGGACAAGAGGATATAATAGTAGGTTCTCCAATTGTGGGAAGAAGCCACAAGCAGTTAGAAAATATAGTTGGTATGTTTGTAAACACTCTTGCCATGAGAAACTATCCAACAGGAGACAAAACTTTTAAAGAATTCTTAGGTGAAGTAAGAGAAAATTCTATAAAGGCTTATGAAAATCAAGATTATCAATTTGAAGAATTGATAGAAAAAATTGATATAAGAAGAGATTTAAATAGAAATCCTCTTTTTGATACTATGTTTGCTATGGAGAATACTGCTGGAGTTAATGAAGAGTTTACTGAATTAAAAGTGAGCAATTATGATACGGAACATAATGTATCTAAGTTTTTTATAACATTCCATGCACAAGAAAGAGAAGATGAAATGTATTTCGATTTTGAATATAGCGTTCAATTATTCAAGAAAGAAACTATAGAAGCTATGGTAAAACACTTCATCAAGCTTTTAGAGCAAATCGCAGTAAACCCAGAAGTGAAGTTAAATGAAGTAGAGATGATTACTAAAGAAGAAACGGAAACTATTCTTACAAGTTTTAACAAGCCATGGAGTAAAAAGTCTAAGAAAGAAACAATTATAGAATTATTTGAAGCAGCAGCAGAAAATAATCCAAATAATATAGCTGTAGTTTTTGAAAATCAGATTCTTACTTATGAAGAGCTTAATAAAAAGGCAAATAACTTGGCGAAGTTTATTATAGGAAAAGCAGAAAACATAGAGAAACCTATAGGTATAATCGTTGAGCCATCAATAGAAATGGTTATAGGAATGCTAGCTATCTTAAAAACAGGAAAAGGATACTTACCAATAGATCCTGAATTCCCAACTGATAGAATAAGCTATATGCTAGAGGATAGTGAGGCAGAAATGCTTCTTGCAAGTAAAAAGTTCAACCTTGAAAATCTAGAGATGCTTCAAAGAATAGATTTAGAGGATTCATCATTATATGAAGGTGATGGAAGCAACATTGGAATAAAAAGAGTTTCAGAGTCACCAATGTACACAATATATACTTCAGGTACTACAGGAACTCCAAAGGGAGTAGTTCTAGAAAACTCAAATGTTGTTAACTACATCAATTGGTTTACAAGAGAATTTGAAGTGACCGAAAAGGATAAAGCAGTGCTATTGTCATCAGCAAGCTTTGATTTAGGATATACAGCGTTATATTCTGCTCTTACAAAAGGAAGTGAGCTTCATATAGTGTCAAAGGATACTTATAAAGATCCAGAACAAATCCTTGGATATATAGAGGAAAAGAAATAACCTTTATAAAAGCAACACCATCTTTATTCAATGCGATTATAAATACTCATAGTTTTGAGGCGGAAGGAAAGTGTAACAGCCTAAGATTAGTTGTTCTTGGTGGAGAAAAGTTAAATGTTGATGATGTAGAGAAATATAGCAAGAAATATCCTAAAGCTGAATTTGTAAATCATTATGGTCCAACAGAAGCAACTATAGGATGTATAGCTCATAGAATTGATAATTCAAAATTTGAAGAATTTAAGAAGCAACCAGTAATAGGAAGACCTATTGATAACACTGGCATCTACATATTAGGAGAGAACCATGAACTAAAACCAGTAGGTGTTATTGGACAAATTGCAGTATCAGGTTATGGACTTTCAAAAGGATATATTAATAGACCAGAATTAACAGAAGAGAAATTTGTTATAAATCAATATGTTCCAGGAGAAAAAATGTATTTAACAGGAGACCTTGGAAGATGGACACAAGCTGGTGAAATAGAAATCCTTGGACGTATAGATGATCAAGTGAAGATCAGAGGCTACAGAGTTGAGTTAAAGGAAATAGAAGCTGCTATAAAGAGATGCAAAGGAATAAAGGATTCAGTAGTAATTGCACAAGAAAGCAAATTAGGAGACAAGGTTATCTGTGCTTATATAGTAGGTGATCAAGTAGAAGAAGATTTTGCTAATGAAATCAAAGCAGAACTTGTGAAAAATCTACCAGAGTATATGATTCCTTCGTATTATGCAATTCTTGATAAGATTCCGCTAACTGCTAACGGAAAAGTTGATGTTAAGGATCTTCCAAAGGCAGAAGGAAGTATAGCAAGTACTGGAGCTTGTATAGCACCAGAAAATGAAATAGAAGAAAAGCTTATAGAACTATGGACTGAAGTTCTTGGAACTGAAGGAATAGGAACAAAGCATAACTTCTTTGAAGTTGGAGGACATTCCTTAAAGGCAGTAGTATTAACCTCAAGAATTTACAAGGAATTCAATGTAGAAATGCCATTAAGACAAGTGTTTATGGCACCTACGATAAAAGAGCAAGGAGAGTATATATTAAATGCTGATAAAAATACTTATACAGCGATAAAACCAGCAGAAAAGATGGAAGTATATCCAATGTCTTCTGCACAAAAGAGAGTATATACTTTAAGTCAGTTTGATAAAGAAAGTACAAACTACAATATGCCTGCAGCTTATATAGTAGAAGGAACTTTAGACATTGAAAAACTTGAAAATGTATTTAAAGCTTTAGTTGAAAGACATGAGGCTTTAAGAACCTCTTTCTTATTACAAGATGGTGTACCAGTACAAAAGGTAGAAGAAAATGTAGAGTTTGAAGTGATAAAGATAGAAACTAAAGGTACTATTGATTTAAAGAGTCCAGAAAGTGATAAGCTTTTAAGAACTATAGGCAATGAATTTGTTAAAGCTTTTGATTTAAGCAAGGCTCCTTTGATAAGAGTAGGAGTAATGGAAATATCAGAAAACAAGTATTTACTTATGTATGATAAACATCACATAATATCTGATGGTGTTTCAAGAGGAATAATCTTAAGAGAATTCATCAGACTTTACAATGACGAAGAACTACTAGAACTTAAGCTTCGATATAAGGATTTTGCAGTATGGCAAAATGAATTGTTTGAAAAAGGCATAATGGACAAACAAAAGGAATATTGGCTAGATAAGTTCAAGGACGAAATATCTGTTCTAAATCTGCCAACAGATTACAATAGACCAGCAATAAAGACCTTTGAGGGAGATACTATAGCATTCATAGCTGATAAACAGCTAAAAGAAAGACTTAATAAGCTAGCACTTAAAACTGGAACTACAATGTATATGACGCTTATGGCAGCCTATAACGTACTTCTTTACAAATACACAAGTCAAGAGGACATTATTGTAGGACTACCTACAGCAGGAAGACCACATAATGATCTTCAAGATATCGTGGGAATGTTTGTAAATACTTTAGCTATGAGAAATAATCCAAGAGGAAATGCTACCTTCAAGGAATTCTTAGAAGAAGTTAAAATTAACTCCCTTAATGCTTTTGCAAACCAAGATTATCAGTTTGAAGAGCTTATAGAAAATCTTGATGTAAGAAGAGATTTAAGCAGAAATCCATTATTTGATGTGATGTTTGTTATGCAAAACACAGGAACTGAGGAAGTTGAAGCTGAAGAAATTGAAGCAGGAGGCTTAAAAGTTAAAGCTTTAGGCGTTGAAAGCAATATATCTAAGTTCGATATGACGATGATAGCAGAAGAATCAGCTGATGAAATTATATTTAACTTAGAATATAGCACTAAATTATTTAAGAAGGAAACAATAGAAAATCTTGCAGAACATTATTTAAACCTTCTTGAAAAAATAGTAGATAATCCAGAGGAAACTTTAGATAGGATAGACATAATCCTTGAGAAAGAAAAGCAGAAGCTATTAGTAGATTTCAATGAAACAAAGGAAGCTTATAAGTCAACTTCAACTATCCAAGAAATCTTTGAAGAAGAGGTTATGAAAAATCCAGATAAGATAGCGTTAATCTTTGAGGATACTGAAGTCACTTATGAAGAATTAAATAAAAAGGCTAATATTCTAGCAAGAAACCTTAGAGAAGTAGGAGTTCAAGGTGAAACTATTGTTGCAATAATGATTGAAAGATCAATAGAGATGATAGTAGGAATTCTGGGAGTATTAAAAGCAGGAGGAGCTTACCTGCCAATTGACCCAACATATCCTGAGGGAAGAAAAGAATATATGCTTAAGGATAGTGGAGCAAAAGTACTGTTATGTGATAAGTCGTTATTAAAGGGTATTACAGTTGCAAAGGATAAGTCTGTAGACGAACGCTACAGAGAAGATTCTGGTTTAGAAATGGAAGATTTAAAACTAGAATTTACTGAGAAAAATCCGAATAACGGTGATACTAATGATGAATATAAGATCTCAGGTTTACGTTTTGAGGGACAAGTCTTAGATATAGTTGATGCTATTACTGAAAACTTTGATAAAGTAGATTCCACTAATAAGTTTGAAGATACTAATTTAGAGCCAATAACCACAGCAGAGAATTTAGCTTATGTGATTTATACTTCTGGATCTACAGGAAAGCCAAAAGGCGTAATGCTTGAACATACTGGAGTAGCAAACTTAAAAGCCTTCTTCCAAAAGGAATTCAAGGTAACAGAAAAGGATACAGTAATTCAATTTGCAAGTAGTTCCTTTGATGCATCAGTTTGGGAAATCTTTATGGCACTGCATAATGGAGCAACCTTAGTAATGGTATCTAAGGACACTATCAATGACAGTAGAAAATTTGAGGATTACTTAAATAGCACAGGAGTAACTATAGCAACTCTTCCACCAACTTATTTAGAAAACCTTGATAAAGAAAAGTTAAAGACCTTAAGAATGGTTATAACAGCAGGTTCTGCTACAAATCCAGAGCTTTTAGAAAATTGGAAAAAAGATTTTGAATATGTAAATGCTTATGGACCTACAGAAACCACAGTATGTGCTACTGCATGGAAGGCAGAAGCTGAGCTTGATAATGGGATAATACCAATAGGTAAGCCGATAACTAATACAAGAATCTATATACTTGATAAAGCAGGAGCTTTAGCACCAATAGGAGTAGTTGGAGAAATCTGCGTAGCTGGAGATGGTCTTGCTAGAGGATATTTAAATAGACCAGAGTTAACAGCTGAAAAGTTTATAGAAACAATTGCAGTTCCTAATGAAAGACTATATAGAACTGGAGACCTTGGAAGATGGCTGCCAGATGGAAACATTCAATTCTTAGGAAGAATAGATTATCAAGTTAAGATAAGAGGCTACAGAATAGAGCTTGGAGAAATCGAGAATAAATTAATAGCCCATGAAGGAATAAAGAAAGTAACTGTAGTAGACAAAGAACTTAAGAATGGTGAAAAAGTAATTTGTGCTTATTATGTATCAGAAGAAACATTTAATACATCAGAGTTAAGAGAATATCTTCTAGAAGATTTACCAGAATACATGATACCGTCTTTCTTTATAAAACTAGATACTATACCAATGACCTCCAACGATAAGGTTGACAGAAAGGCTTTACCAGCACCATATGAAGTGGTTAAGGAACTAATTCATGAGGAACCAAAAACTTCAGAAGAAAAGATTATGGTAGAACTTTGGAAGCAGGTTCTTGGAATAGAAGAAATGGGAGTTACTGATAATTTCTTTGAGATAGGCGGATATTCTTTAAAGGCAACAGAGCTTATGTTTAAAATAAATAGAGAATTTAACGTAAGTATATCCTTTGCAGAAATATTCAAAAATCCTACTGCACGAGAACTTACAAAGGTTGTGAATATTCTAGTAGCAAATGCTGAAAATCATAGAGGTTCTGAAACAAGGGTATCTGATGAGTCTAACAAAGGATGTATGCTACTTAAGGATGGCAATATCCAAGATAACGGATTATTCTTCATTCACGATGGAAGCGGAGAAATCGGTGGTTATATAGATTTAACTACAAGGTTAACTACTGATTCTAAAGTATGGGGAATAAGAGCAGATAAGCTTAGTGGATATGCACCAGAGGATAGAACCATTGAAAGCATTGCTTCAAAATACATAAGCTTTATGAAAAAAGTTCAACCATCAGGAACTTATAATATAGTAGGTTGGAGTATTGGTGGAAGTATAGCCTTTGAAATAGTGAGACAGCTTGAGGAAGCAAATGAAACTATAGGCTATTTTGCAATGATTGATAGCATGTCACCAGAACCTAAATATGCAAGACGACTTAAAGGAATAACTGCAAAAGAAGAAAAAGAATTTATTAAATCCCTTATAGCTAATAAGGAGATAATAAAGGAAATAAACAAATCAAGTGACGTTGAGAATATATGGCTTATGGCTATGAAGTACTTGAAGGAAGAAATAAAATCAGAGAATCAATTAAAGGAACTTAAATTATTAATACCAAAACATATTGCTGCTTTAGTTGAGAACTTTGAAAATTGTGACCTTGATGAACTTATTAGATCAGTAAACATTGTAAGAACAATGATAAATGCTGCTATGACATATGTTCCAACAGCAAAAGTTAAGTCTGATATTAATTACTTTAGTGCAAAATCTGATGATGGTAGTAACAGTGAAGGTTGGGATATATACTTTGAAAAGCCTTTCAATAGTTATCATGAAATTGATGCTAATCACTTTACTATTGTTAAAGGGGAAAATGCCTCAAAAATTGCAGAAGAAATTGATTTGTCAATTAAACAATCTTAGTTATAAGTAAACTTATTTATTAACCTATTGTGCTAGTTAAGTTTGAAAAACAGTAAAGAATTTAGTTTAAGATTTAATACTTAAAAATTTATAGTTTTGAAATATGTATTTTATAAAATACAATAGCTAGCACAATCAGGTGAATATTAGCTAAGAAAAGCTAAGTATGGCAACGGTGATTTCAAAATATAGAAATCCTATAGAATAGCCAATAGTAGGATTTATAAATCAGGAGAAGAATAATGCAAACTAAACAGAATGTAAATGAGAAGGATATTAATTCCTTTGGCACCATTAAAAGAATGGTAAAATATGCGAAGCCTTATTGGTATTTCTTACTTATAAGTACAGTGATGTCCTTAGCTTTGGTAGGGATTCATCTTTATCAATCACAAGCTATTACAGATTTAGTGCAAAGCTTAAGAGAAGGCGATAGTAATAGTGCATATCAGTATGTTTATATAATGATTGCAATTACTGTTTTAGGGGTAATCGCTAGCTATTTTGAGAAATATACATCTGGACGTTTTAGTTTATATATTATAAGAGACATAAGGAGTAGTATATATAATCACATAGAGAAGATAAATATTCGTTATATTGAAAAAAATCATACTGGTGAGATTGTATCAAGACTTACTAATAATATTGCTATATTGCAAGAGTTCTTTGAGAATAACTTACGTAACTTTATATATCATCCATTACTTTTTATTGGAGCTTTCATTCTTCTTATAAGGATAAATTGGAAGTTGTTACTGGTAAGTGCAATAACCATGGTAATTGCTTTATTACTAACTTTTGTAATAACAAATCCAATAAAAAGAAAGATTAGTGAGTTACAAAAGGATATTGCGAAGGTTAACTCAGTTTATCAGGATAATGTAAATGGAATATACTTGGTAAAGACCTACAATCTTTATAAAAAGTTGTTTAGCAAATATGAAAGATTATTGGATATCACATTATTTAAAAGCCTAAAGATAGAGAAGATAAATTCTTTACTTGTATCTATAGGAACAGTATTGAGCATTGTTCCGATTATAGTCAGTATTGTTTATGGTGGATATCTTTCAATTAAGGGGGAAATAAGACCAGAAAATCTACTTTCATTTATATATCTATTAGATTTTCTTGCAAACTCAGCAGGGGTACTTCCAAAAATAATTACCGATTATAAAAGTTTTATAGCAGTATCAGCTCATTTATTTGAAATATTGGATCAAGATATAGAAAGAGAAGGCGGACTTTCTATAGATAAAACTTCTTTAGAACATCCTATTAAGTTTGAGAATATTAAATTCTCATATGATGAGGGCAAGGTTGTATTAGATGGTTTAAGTTTCGAAATTCAAAAGGGTAAAACAACAGCTTTAGTTGGATCAAGTGGGAGTGGAAAAAGTACAATAATTAAACTTATTTGTGGCTTTTATGAAGTAAGTCATGGGCAAATAAAATTATGGGATAAGCCACTGACAGGATTAAATTTAAAAGAAGTTAGATCAAATATTTCTTTAGTTTCTCAGGATATATACCTATTACCAAGTACCGTAGCTGAAAATATATCTTATTCAATAGAAAATGTAGCTATGAAGGATATTATTGATGCTTCAACGGCAGCTAATGCTCATGAATTTATTGAAAAGCTTCCAGAAGGTTATAACAGTATTATCGGGGAAAGAGGCAACAGTTTATCAGGGGGACAAAAACAGAGAATAGCAATAGCTAGAGCCATCTTAAAGGATTCTCCTATTCTACTTTTAGATGAACCTACCTCAGCTTTAGATACACATTCTGAGATTCTTGTACAAGAGTCTTTGGAACGAATCACAAAAAATAAGACAGTGATAGTAATAGCACATAGATTATCTACTATAAAGAAAGCTGATGAGATTATTGTTCTTGATAAAGGAAAAATAGTTGGAAGAGGTACTCACCAAGAGCTTTTAGAAAAAAGTGACCTGTATAGGCAATTATATAAAGGTCAGATAAATGAAAAAGCTGATAAAAATAGTAGGGAGAAAAAAGAAGATGTTCAAGTTGATAGGAATTAATGAGTTTAAGCGACTTATGTCGTATATGAAACCTAGAATGAAATCTTACTTAATAGGTTTATTTGGACAAGGCATAGGAAACGCGATAATATACATAATTTTGGCCTTTGTGCTTAAGGATTTAGTACAGGCTGCTGACGAAGGAAATATGAGCATTATTTTTCAATCATTGAAGCTTATAGGAAGTACAGTATTGCTGCTAGTGATTTTTTTACCTATATTTTTCTACTACTATAAAAAAGCAGTAAGAACTACAATGGTAGAAATTAAGAAAGAAGTATTTGATAAGATACAAAAATTGCCTATAGAGTATTTTGATAAGAATCATAGCGGAAATATAATCTCACGTTTTAATAATGATACACTGTTAGCAGAAAAGGCCTTTACAGAAGGATTAAGAGAAATTATAACTACTGCTGTTTTAGGTATAGGTTCGGCAGTAATAATGTTTTTAATGGATTGGAAGATAACTTTAGCTCTTCTTGGACTTGGACTTTTACTATCAGTTATAAATATGAGGTTTGCAGAACCAATACGTAATCTAAGTGATAAGATACAAACCCATAATGGATTATTGACAGAAAGATTTACTGATCAATTAGCTGGATTTTTTATAGTAAAAATGTTCAAAACTGAGAATATAGTTAAGAAAAGATTCATTAAATATAATAATGAAGTTACAGGATTAGCTATAGAGAGAGTTAATAAGACAGCAGTACTTGAAGGAACAAACTTTTTTCTAAGTATGATTGGTTTTGCTGGTTCTTTGATAATTGGAACTATTATGGTTATAAGAGGTGAAATTGAATTTGCAACATTAGCAGCTATTGTTCAACTTCAGTTAAATATCAGTGATGCATTTCTTAGTGTTGGAAGATGTTTTTCAACTTTACAGATTTCTTTAGCTTCAGCAGGTAGAATATTTGAACTTTTAGATATGGATGAAGAAGCTTACAGAGTAAAGTCTGAATTAATCAGTGATATAAGTCCCGTTATCGAATTTAAAGATACTGTTTATAGCTATAATGGAATAGATAATGTTCTAGATAAAATATCCTTGACAATTAGCAAAGGTAATACTGTTGCTTTTGTTGGCCCTAGTGGTGGTGGCAAAAGTACTTTATTAAAGCTGATATTAGGTTTTTATACAGCAAACGAAGGGGCTATTAATTTATATGGTAAAAGCTTATATGAATATAGTTTTGAGGAAATAAGAGATAGTATCGCTTATGTACCACAAGAGTCATATCTTTTTTCAGATACCATAAAGGAAAACATTAGATATGGTAGATATGATGCTACAGATGAAGAGATATACAATGCAGCAAAGAGTGCAAATGTTCATGACTTCATCGAAACTCTACCGAATGGTTATGACACTATTGTGGAAGAGGGTGGCAAAAATATTTCTGGGGGACAAAGACAGCGAATTGCTATTGCAAGAGCTTTTTTGAAGAATTCTCCAATTATTTTATTGGATGAAGCCACTTCAGCTCTTGATACAGAAAATGAACAGAAAATAAAGATGGCATTAGAATCATTAATGAAAGGTAAGACAGTGATTGTAGTTGCGCATAGATTATCTACAATAAAAAATGCTGACAAAATATTTGTTATCGATGGTGGACGCGTTGTTGAAGAAGGAAATCATAATGAATTAATAGGGAGAGAAGGGATGTATTGCGGACTAATTCACAGTCAAATAAAATAGTAGAAATGCTTTAAAAGGCTGAGGTTATCGTAATAAATTCAGTAAAAAGAAGTACATATTTCTAGTAAAAATTAATTTAATAATTATTATTGAGGAGAGATACTATGGAGTTATTTAATTCAGTTGAATCTAATGTCAAATCTTATTGTAGGACTTTTCCAGAAGTTTTTCACAAAGCTAAAGGAGCAAAACTTTTTAATGAATCAGGGGAAGAATATATTGATTTTTTCGCTGGAGCAGGAGCGTTAAATTATGGGCATAATAATGGATATATAAAAGAAAGATTAATTAATTATATTCAATCTGACGCTATTACTCATGGATTAGATATGTACACTAAAGCAAAAAGAGAATTTATACAAAAATTTGTTGATTCTATCCTGACACCTAGAGATTTAAATTATAAGTTACAATTTTGCGGTCCGACTGGGACAAATGCTGTAGAAGCAGCTTTAAAGTTAGCAAGAAAAGTAAAAAAGAGAACCAATATTTTTTCTTTTATGGGTGCATTCCACGGCATGTCAATGGGAAGCCTTGCTGCCACTAGTGGTATAGGAAGTAGACAAGGTGCAGGAGTACCATTAGATAATGTAACATTCATACCATATCCAGTTGGATGCATGGGCAATATTGATACAATACAATATATAGAAACTATATTAACCGATGATCATTCTGGTATTGAGAAACCAGCAGCAATTATTGTAGAAACAACACAAGCAGAAGGTGGAATCAATGTTACATCTGTTGAATGGCTTAGAAGCTTAAGTGAATTATGTAATAAGCATGACATTTTACTAATTTGTGACGATATTCAAGTTGGTTGTGGAAGAACTGGCGAGTTTTTCTCCTTTGAAAGAGCTGGAATTGTACCAGATATGGTGGTGTTATCCAAGTCAATAAGTGGTTATGGATTACCAATGTCATTGTTATTGTTAAAGCCTGAACTTGATATATGGACTCCAGGTGAACATAACGGAACTTTTAGGGGAAATCAAATGGCATTTGTTGCAGCTACTGCAGCTTTAGAGTATAGAGAAAATACAAATATGGACAAAGGTACAAAAGAAAGAGAAGAATTTATTAAGAACTTCCTTAATGAAAGAATAAAACCTCTTCATAAGGACTTTGATATAAGAGGGATAGGTATGATTTGGGGAATTGATTTTTCATTATTAGGTGGAGAAAAATCTTCGAAAGAAATAGTAACAAGATGCTTCGACAATAATCTTATTATTGAAAGAGCAGGTCGTGAAGATGTTGTAGTAAAGATAATGCCGCCACTAAATATTGAAATGGATGTTCTTGAAGAAGGTTGCAAAATACTAGAAAAATCTATTATAGAATTTTTAAGTAATAGTGAATATGGAATTGCTATTGAAAGTAAAATTGAAGAAACTGTATAATACAAACTTCTTTTTGTTGTAAATATATGGTTCAATAAATAAGCTTTATAGGTTTCTAATATGTCCATAGGCTTTTGTATGTAGCTTCAATAATGAAACTTATTATAGTAATTTTAATTTAGAAACTCTATAGTAAAAGGTGTAAATTGCTAGTTGAAATATAGAAAGTGATATGCATTATTTTTAATTAACGTTTTTTATATTAAATTAAAGAGTGCATATCACAGCATATACAGTCAGCTAGCTATTTTAATATACAAAATCTTTAATTCTAAAAAGTGAAAATTTTTCTAAAAACATCATTGATGGTATAGCGAAAAGCTATTTCATTGGTGAGTCTAAAAATCTATCTACACTATTACCAAAAATTATTAAATTTGAAAAGTTGATGAAATAAAACTTAATGATGAGATCGAAGATAAAAAATAGAACATTAGGAGGCTTTTATGAAGAAAAAACCTGTAATAAAAAAAATATACCCCCTAACGCCTATGCAACAAGGAATGCTATTTCATGCATTAATGGATAATGAATCGGAAGCATATTTTGAGCAGATGTCCTTTGATATAAAAGGAGACTTTTCTGTAGAACTATTTGAAGAAAGCTTTAATTCACTTATAGCAAAATATGATGTATTAAGAACAATATTTAAATATAGTAACATAGATGAACCAATACAGATTGTTTTAAAAGAAAGAAGAATGAAAATTCATTTTGAGGATATAGTGAATTTTCAAGAGGAAGAAAAGGAACAATATATAGAAGCTTTTAAAGCAGAGGATAGAAAAAAAGGCTTTGATTTGCAAAAAGATATATTGATGAGAGTATCAATACTTAAGACAGCTGAGGATACTTATAAAATCATATGGAGTCATCACCACATAATTATGGATGGATGGTGTCTAGGAATAATCGTAAGAGATGTTTTTGATAATTATAAGACGATAAAAGAAAAACTTCCTGTAGAAGTAGAAGAAGCGTATCCGTTTAGCAATTATATCAATTGGCTTAAAAAGCAGGATACAAAAGAAGCACTTAATTTCTGGAAAAAACGCTTTGAAGGCTGTGAAAATGAGACTTGTATTCCAAAGTCTGCAGTAAAAAGTAAGGAAGAAAAATATCTTTCTAAGGAATTTAACTTTAACCTTGATAAAAAGCTTATAGAGGATTTGAAGGCTGTAGCTCTTGCTTCAAATGTTCCAGTGAATACTGTTTACCAAGGAATTTGGGGAATCATTCTACAAAGATATAACAATACAGAGGAAGCTGTTTTTGGACTTGTAGTGGCAGGAAGACCAGCAGAAGTTCCAGGAATAGAAGAGATGATGGGATTATTCATCAATACAGTGCCTGTGTATGTTAAGAATTCAAAAACTATGAGTTTTAAAGAGTTAGTAGGAAAGATTCATGAAGATTCTATTAACGCTCAAAGCTATGAATATTGTTCATTAGCGGATATACAAGCGCAAACAGATTTAAAACAAAATCTTATGGACAATATTTTAGTTATAGAAGATTATCCTTTAGATGAATTTATAGGAGGCCTTGAGATATGTAAGTATCTAGGTCTTGAAATAAGTAATGTACAGAACTTTGAACAAACAAATTATGATTTTAATATAGATATACTTCCAGGTGAAAATACAGTTGTTCAAATTGGATACAATAGCGCTGTATATGACAGTGAATTTGTAAAATCAATTGAAGGCCATTTTAGAACTGTAGCTAAAATAGTAGGTGCTAATCCAGAAGTTTTAGTAGGAAACATAGAAATATTAACAAAGGAAGAAAAAGAAAAATTACTTTTCGGATTCAATAATGTAGAAATGCTTTCTGATAGAACAGAAGAATCCAAAGTATCAGACAATGAGATTGCCATAAAAACACATTATGATTTCAGCAAAACATTGCCACAATTATTCGAAGAAAATGCAGTAAAAGATAAAGACAAAACTGCAGTAATTTTTAAAGATGAAAAAATATCATATAGTCAGTTAAATATAAAGGCAAACAAAGTAGCTAGATATTTGAGAAAACAAGGTGTGGATGTGGAAAGTCTTGTAGTAGTAATGCTAGAACGTTCACCATTGTTTATAGAATCAGTAATGGGTATTTGGAAAGCTGGGGGAGCGTACATACCAGTAGATACTAATTATCCAATTCAAAGAAAACTTGGAATATTAGAAGATTCAAAGGCTAATTATGTGATAACTAAATCAGAATATATAGATGAAGAGTTTAAGGCAAACTACAAAGGAAATATAATCTGCGTTGATTTAGTTGAAGATAAAATTCTTGAAGAAGAAGCTGAAAATTTAAATATAGAGATAGCACAAAATAACCTTGCTTATGTTTTATTTACTTCTGGTTCAACAGGAAAACCAAAGGGAGTAATGATAGAACACATGGGTATGCTTAATCACATATTTGCAGAAAGAGATGAATTAAATCTTGATACAAATTTAGTGTTTGCTCAAAATGCAAATCAATGTTTTGATATTTCAGTGTGGCAGTTCTTTGGAGCCCTTGCTTTAGGAGGAACTACAGCAATTTATCCTAATGACATGATATTAAATCCAGAAGAATTTACAGACAGCATAATAAAAGATCAAGTGACTTTACTTGAGGTAGTACCATCATATCTTATGGTAATGATGGATTACTTAGAAGAAAGTAAATTAACTCTTGAAAATTTAAAGTATTTAATCATCACTGGTGAAGCAGTAAAACCACAGGTTATTAAGCGATGGTTTGAGTTGTTCCCTGGTATAAAAATGGTTAACGCTTATGGTCCAGCGGAAGCTTCTGACGACGTTACTCAATTTATAATGGACAAATTACCAGAAAACTATATAAATATTCCTACAGGTAAGCCTGTAACGAATATGAGAATCTACATAGTAGATAAGGATATGAGATTATGCCCAGAGGGTGTAGTTGGAGAAATCTGCGTTGCTGGTATTGGTGTTGGAAGAGGATATATAAATGATGAAAAGAGAACAAATGCATCATTCTTTAAGGATACTTTTATAGAAGGCTCTGCAGAAAGATTATATAAAACTGGTGACCTTGGAAGATGGCTATCAGATGGCAATATAGAATTTATAGGAAGAAATGATTTCCAAGTAAAAATCAGAGGACTTAGAATTGAGCTAGGAGAAATCGAAAGCAGATTAGCAGATTTTGAGGCTATAAAAGATGCAGTAGTAATTGATTTAGAAGACCAAAATGGTGCTAAATATCTTTGTGCATACTTCTCAGCTACTAGAAATGTAGAAGCTATAGAGCTTAAGAATTACATTCTAGGATATTTACCAGAGTACATGGTTCCAACATATTTCATACAACTAGAAGAACTTCCACTGCTTATCAGTGGTAAGATTGATAGAAAATCTTTACCAAAACCAGAAAGTATACTTGATTTGTCAAAGGAATATGTAGCTGCAGAAAGTGAAACAGAAAGTCAATTAGTTGATATATGGCAGAAAATATTAGCTACAGAAAAGATAGGGGTAACAGATAACTTCTTTGATTTAGGAGGACATTCTCTACTTGCTATAAGATTGATTTCAAAAATCAACAGTGAGCTAAATAAGAGTATTTCCTTAAACCAATTATTTAGTGCACCTACAATCAGAGAAATGGCAAACTTTATAGATGGAAAAGATAAAAATGCTCAATTTGAAGAAATAAAGCCTGTACCAGAACAAGAATTTTATGAAGTGTCTTCAGCTCAAAAGAGACTGTTTGTAATTAATCAGCTTAATGAAGACGCCACTGCTTACAATATGCCAGAAGCCTTCCTGTTAGAAGGAAAGATAGATAAAGAAAAAATTTATTTGGCAATTGATTCTTTAGTAACAAGGCATGAAGCTTTAAGAACTACTTTTGAATATGTGGAAGGACAACCTGTTCAAAGAATTCACAAATATATAAGAATTCACCTTGAACAGTTTTCTTGCGGTGAACATCAGATAGAAGAAAATATTGAGAAGCTAATCAAACCTTTCGACTTAAGTAAAGGTCCATTAATGAGAATAGCTTTGATTAAAATAGATGAATTAAAGTATGTACTATTTATTGATATGCATCATATTATTTCAGATGGGATATCTATGAACGTATTAATTAGGGATTTTAAAGATTATTATAATGCTAATAATCCTAGTAAACTACAAATACAATACAAGGATTTTGCAGCATGGCAAAATTCATTACTTACTACAGAATATTTTAAAAAGCAAAAGGACTATTGGATTAATAAATTTAATGACGAAATACCAGTAGTAGATATACCAACAGATTATCCATTACCAATTAATCAAAGCTTTGAAGGTGATAGGATAACTGACAAAATCCAAGGACAATTAAAGGAAGAGCTTATAAAGTTAACAAAGGAAAAGGGTGTTACCTTATATATGCTTCTGCTGTCAGCTTATAATGTTCTTTTACATAAATATTCAGGAGCTGAGGATATTGTAGTAGGCTCACCGGTTGCTGGTAGAAGTTATGAAGGCCTTGATAATATTGTAGGACTTTTTGTAAATACTCTAGCTTTAAGGAACTTCCCAGAAGATAATAAGAGTTTCACAGAATTTTTAAATGAGGTTAAGAATACTTCTATTGAGGCTGTTGAAAATCAAGATTATCCATTAGAATTCTTAATAGATAATTTAAATAGTAAAAGAGATTTAAGTAGAAATCCTTTATTTGACGTAGTATTTACCCTTCAAAGTATGGAGAAGGAAGAAATTAATGTTGGTGAATTTAAAGTTTCACCTATGGAGTTTAAGAATAATGTATCTAAGTTCTTTATCTCCCTAGAAGCAAATGAAAATGATGACGCTATTGAGTTTGAATTAGAGTATTGTACAAAAATATTTGAAAAACAAACTATGGAGAGATTCTTAAAGCACTATTTTAATTTGCTAGAAGAAATAGTTCTAGATTCAAATAAAGCTATTAAAGATTTAAATATATTATCTGAGGATGAAAAAGAAACAATTCTCTATGGATTTAATGATGATTCAGCAATGTATCCAGTGGATAAAACCATGAAACAAATTTTTGAAGAACAAGTTAAGGAGACTCCTGAAAATATAGCTGTTTCCTTTGAAGATAAAAAAATATCCTATAGAGAACTTAATGGTAATGCAAATAAAATAGCAGATTTTTTAGTACAATCACAGGTAAAAAGAAATCAGTTAGTAGCTGTTGTCCTTGAAAGATCAGAAGAAATAGTTGAAGCAGCCATCGGTGTCTTAAAGTCTGGAGCGGCATATTTGCCAATAGATCCTTCTTATCCACCAGAAAGAATTCAATATATTTTAGAAAATAGCGGCACTGAATTTATGATTGTAAAAGAATCACTAGGGAAAGAAATCGAATTTCAAGGAAAAGAAATATTTATAGATGAAATAAAGACTGGTGATTATTCTGAAAGCAACTTAAAGGATGTTAATGATCCTGATGATTTAGCTTATGTTATATATACCTCTGGAACAACTGGAAAACCAAAAGGAGTTATGATTAGCCACAGAAATGTTGTAAGGCTTTTATTTAATGATAGGATGCAATTTGACTTTAGTGAAAAAGACGTTTGGACTATGTTCCATTCCTTCTGCTTTGATTTTTCTGTTTGGGAGATGTATGGAGCTCTTCTTTATGGAGGAAGGCTTGTGGTTGTGCCTAAACTTATAGCTCAAGATACAAGGGAATTCTATAAACTTGTTAAAAAAGAAACTGTAACAGTACTTAACCAAACCCCTACAGCTTTCTATAGTTTTATTGAAGAAGCCTTAAGTGAGAAAAATAGTGAAGTTGAAGATGTAACTTATTCAGGGCAAGGGGCAAATAATCTAGATGAAAATATTTATCAGAATAATTATAAGTTATCCTTAAGATATGTGATATTTGGTGGAGAAGCGTTAAAACCATCAATGTTATTGCCATGGAAGAAAAGATTTAAAGATACTAAGCTTATAAATATGTATGGTATAACAGAAACTACAGTACACGTTACATTTAAGGAAATTACAGATATTGAAATAGAAGCAGGGATTTCTAATATCGGAAAACCAATTCCTACTCTTACTTCGTATATAATGGATAAAAATTTAAAACTTCAACCTATTGGAGTACCTGGTGAATTATGTGTAGGTGGACTTGGTGTAGGACGAGGCTATTTGAATAATGAACAACTTACAAAGGATAAGTTTATTATTAACCCTTATAAGCCAGGGGAAAGGCTATATAGATCTGGTGACTTAGCGAGACTTATGGCAAATGGAGATCTTGAATACCTTGGAAGAATTGATCATCAGGTAAAGGTTAGAGGTTTTAGAATAGAACTTTCTGAAATTGAAGTTTCACTTTCTGCTATAGAAGAAGTTAAAGAATCAGTTGTTTTGGCTAAAGAGGATATGGACGGAAGTAAGTTACTTTGTGCATATTTGGTTTCAGAAACTCAATTTACAACTTCAGAGATAAGGGAGAAGCTTGCAATAACTCTTCCAGACTACATGATTCCTTCCTACTTTATATTTTTAGACAAAATACCGATGACTTCGAATGGTAAGGTTGATAGAAGAGCATTGCCAAGTCCTGATAAAAATATAAGTACTGGAGCTGAATTTGTTGAAGCAACCAATGAAACAGAAAGAAAGCTTGTTGCCATTTGGCATGAAGTTTTAAGTGTTAATAAAATAGGAATAGATGACAACTTCTTTGACCTTGGAGGACATTCATTAAAGGCTGCTAATATGGTTTCGAAAATTCAAAAGGAGTTTGGTATACAGATATATTTACGAGAAGTATTTAGAGCCACAACAATTCGCCAGTTAGCAGCGGCGATTTTGGATTCAAAAGAAACTGGGTTTGTAACAATAGATAAAGTTGATGAGAAAGAGTTTTACCAAGTGTCATCGTCTCAAAAGAGAATGTATATTTTAAATGAGATGGAAGGCGAAAATATCAATTACAATATGTCAGGAGTCTTGATTATTGAAGGGAATTTGAAAAAGGAATCCTTGATAGATGCCTTTAAAAATCTTGTAAAAAGGCATGAAGCTTTTAGAAGTACCTTTGAAATGATTGATGGAGAAATCGTTCAAAGAATTCATAGGGATTCAAAAATAGATATTTCTTTTGAAGAGGGAGTAAGTGACGATATTCAAGGTTATTTAAAGGAAGCAGTTAAGCCTTTTGATTTATCAAAAGCTCCTCTTATAAGAATTAAGGTTATTAAAATCAGCGAAGAGAAGCATATACTCATTTATGATATGCACCATATTATTTCAGATGGAATATCTATGGGGATTTTAATAAAGGATTTTATACGTCTATATGAAGGAACTAATCTTCCAGAGTTAAGAATCCAATATAAGGATTTTGCAGTTTGGCAGAGTACGAAAGAAGCTGAGGCAAAATTCTTAAAGCAAGAAAAATACTGGCTTAAGCAGTTTGGTGAGGAGATACCAACTCTTGAACTTTATACAGATAATCCTAGAGGTATAACTCGAAGCTTTAAGGGAGACACAGTCTATGTAGAAGTTGATGAAAAAATAGTTAAAGCTTTAAGGAATTTCACTCAACAAACAGGAGTAACAGCCTTTATGACATTGATTGCTACCTATAATGTACTTTTATATAGATACACAAATCAAGAAGATATAATCGTTGGTACTCCAGTAGCGGGAAGAAATCATGAAGATTTAAAAGATATCATAGGGATGTTTGTTAATACCATTGCTTTAAGAAACTATCCAAAGATGGATAAAACTTTTAATGAATTCTTACAGGAGGTTAAGGAAAATTCAATAAGCGCTTTTGAAAATCAAGATTATCCACTTGAACAGTTAATTGAAAAGTTAAATCTTCATATGGATTTAAGCAGAAATCCTTTGTTTGATACTATGTTTGTAATGCAAAACATGGATAATGAGGAAATCAGTTTACCTGGGCTTAGATTTATAGAAGAGAGAATTAATAGTGATGTGACTAATTTTGATTTAACCTTTGAGGTGTTAGAAGACGATAATAATCTAACCTTAAGCCTTCAATATTGTACAGATTTATTTAATAGGGAGACCATTGAAAATTTTCTTATGCACTATTTAAATCTTTTAGATAGCATTCTTGAAAATCCAGAACAAAAATTAGCAGAAATAAATATTATATCTCAGGAAGAGAAGAAAAAGCTTCAAGAAGAGTTTAATGATACCTATGAGGAATATCCTAGAGATAAAACAATTCATCAATTATTTGAAGAACAAGTGATGAGAACGCCTGATAACATCGCTTTTGATTATGAAGGAACTACTATAACTTATAAAGAACTTAATAATAGAGCTAATAAGTTGGCTAAAAAATTAAGAAATCAAGGAGTAGGAAGAAATCAAATAGTTGGAATTATGATTTATCCATCTATAGAAATGGTAATCTCTTTACTTGCAGTTTTAAAGGCAGGGGCGGCTTATTTACCAATAGATCCAGAATATCCGGAGCTTAGAATTCAGTATATGCTTGAAGAAGGTAGTATAGCTTTATTAATTGTCAGTGAAGATATAAATTCAAAGATAGAGTACAATGGAAAATTACTTAGATTAAATAAAGAAGATTATATTGAGAGTGATATTGATAACTTAAAAAATATTAATTCTTCTCAAGATTTAGTTTATGTAATATTTACTTCCGGTTCTACAGGAAAACCAAAAGGTGTTATGGTAGAACATCAAAGTTTAGCTAACTACATACTATGGAAAAATAAAAGATTTCATATTAATGAGCAAGAGGTAATTTTACAGACATTTTCCTTCTCTTTTGATGGATTTGGTGCTAGTTTTTATTCAAGTTTATTAGCTGGTTCAAAGATGATTTTATTAGAAGAGCAGAATAGAAAAGATTCTAATTATATTAGAAATGTAATTAAGGAAAAACAAGTTACTAATTCTGTATTAGTACCAGTTATGTATAGAGCTATTTTAGAAAATGCAAGTAGAGATGATATAAAGTCTTTAAGAACCATAACCTTAGCAGCAGAAAAAACCGAAGGTAGTTTAATTGATGATAGCAATAGCTTAAATCCTAATTTAGTGATTATTAATGAATACGGTCCTACGGAAAATACTATCGGTGGAACTTATAATATAGGCATGACTCCTAAAAATACACATATCATTGGAAAAGCTATAGCCAATAATAAGATATTTATTGTTGATAATAATATGCAGACGACTCCAATTGGGGTTCCCGGGGAGCTTTGTTTAGCTGGGGAAAGTGTTACAAGAGGGTATTTAAATAATTCTAAATTAACTGAAGAGCGATTTATTCCTTGTCCTTTTGATGAAAATATAAGGATGTATAGAACTGGAGACTTAGCCAGATGGCTTTCAGATGGAACTGTTGAGTATATTGGAAGAATAGATACTCAAGTGAAAATCAGAGGTTTCAGAATTGAATGTGGAGAAATAGAAGAAGTTATTATGAAGCATCCTTCTATAAAAGAAGCTATAGTAGTTGATTGGGAAGATAAAGATAATAAAAAATATCTTTGTGCCTACTATGTTTCAAAGGTTGAACTGGAAATTTCAAATTTAAAAGATTTTCTAGGAAAAGAGCTTACACATTATATGATTCCAAGCTTTTTTGTGAAAATAGATAAAATACCATTATCACCAAATGGAAAAATAGATAGAAAAGCTCTTCCAAAACCACAGGGAAATATAAATATAGCTGTTGAATATGTAGCTCCAATAAATGAAATAGAAGAAGCTTTAGTAGAACTATGGAGAGATATTCTGGGTGTAGAGAAAATAGGAACAAAGGATAACTTTTTTGAGCTAGGTGGACATTCATTAAAGGCTACTACTTTAGTAGGAAGAATTCACAAGGAATTAGGGGTGCAAGTGCCTTTAAAAGAAGTATTTAAACTTGGAACCATAAAAGGTATCAGCCAGTATATAGAGTTAGTTGATAATAATATTGTATCTAGTGGTATAAAAATCTATGAACCTATAGAAAAGGTTGTAGAGAAGGAATTTTATGAAGCTTCTTCAGCTCAAAAAAGAACTTATATGCTTCAAGAGATAGATAAAGATAGTACAGCATATAATCTTCCAGGTGTATTGGAGATATTAGGAAACCTTGATGTATCAAAGCTTAATGAAGTTTTCTTAAAATTAATCGAAAGACATGAAGCCTTAAGAACAAGTTTCTTTGTTGAAGAAGACACTGTTGTACAAAAGGTAAACAGCTTAGAAGACATAGAGTTTAATATTGAAAGAATAGAAGCTGAAAGTGAAGAAGAAGCTGAAGAAAAGATTAATGATTTTATTAGTATCTTTAATTTGACTAAGGCGCCATTATTAAGAGTATTAATCATAAGTTTAAGTAGTGAAAGACATATCATGTGCTTTGATATGCATCACATAATATCAGATGGAGCTTCTATGGCAATACTTACAAGTGAGTTTAGTAAGTTGTATGCTGGGGAAGAGTTAGAAGAATTAAAGGTACAATATAAAGATTACTCAGCATGGCAGTTAAAGAGAAGAGAAAGTGAAGAGTTTAGAAAACAAGAAGAATATTGGTTGAAGGAATTTAGTGAAGAAATACCTGTACTAAATATGCCAACAGATTACCCAAGACCAAAGGTTAAAGATTTCAGTGGAGATAGAATAATCTTTGAATTAGATAATACAGTGACTGAAGGCTTAAGAGAGATAGCAAAAGAAACTGGAAGCACTATGTATATGGTATTACTTGCAAATCTTAAGGTTTTATTAGCTAAATATAGTGGACAAGAAGATATCGTAATAGGTAGCCCAATAGCTGGAAGAAATCATAGAGATTTAGAAAATATCATAGGTATGTTTGTAAATACCTTAGCAATAAGAAGCAAGGTTGATAAAGAGTTAAGCTTTAAGTCATACCTAAGAACAGTAAAAGAAAAAGCTCTAAAGGCATATGAAAATCAAGATTATCAATTTGAAGAGTTAGTTGAAAAATTAAATATCCCAAGAGATATGAGCAGAAACCAATTCTTTGATGTTATGTTTACAATGCAAAACACCGAAGATATTGAAATAGAAATGGGAGATTTAACTTTAAAGACTTATGAAATCAACTCAAAGTCAGCTAAATTTGATTTATCCTTTGATGCTGTTGAGGAAGAAAACAAGATTGAAATTGAGCTAGAATATAGCACCTCACTTTTCAAAAAGGAAACAGTAGAAAGAATAAGAGACCACTTAATTAATTTATTAAAGACAATAATTATAAAGCCGGAGGCAAAATTAAGAGAAGTGAACTTGATAACAGCTGAAGAGAAAACTCAGATATTAACTGAGTTTAATGGTAAGAAAGTTGATTATGACTTTAGCAAAACCTTACATGAGCTGTTTGAAGATAACGCAGCTAAGAATCCAGATAAGATAGCTGTCGTATATGAAGATGAAAAGATATCTTATAAGGAACTAAATGAAAAATCAAATAGAGTTGCCAATTACCTAAGAAGAAAAGGTGTCAATGTGGAAACCATTGTAGGTGTTATGGTTCATCGTTCACCAATCTTTGTAGAAAGTGTAATGGGCTTATGGAAAGCAGGCGGTGCTTACATTCCCCTAGATGTAACATATCCAACACAAAGAAAATTAGGAATATTGCAAGATGGAAATGCTAACTTTGTAATAACTCTTTCTAAATATATTGATGAAGAGTTTAAAGCAGAATATAAGGGTGAGATAATTTGTCTTGACCTTATAGAGGAAGAAATTTTAGCAGAGGATACTAAAAATATTGATGTAAAAGTATCGCAAGATAACCTAGCTTACATCTTATTTACTTCAGGTTCAACAGGAAAACCAAAGGGAGTTATGATTGAACATCTAGGAATGCTAAATCATATTCTTGCGGAGCAAGAGGAACTAGCATTAGATGAGAATTTAGTATTCGCTCAAACTGCAAATCAATGTTTTGATATATCTGTATGGCAGTTCTTTGCAGCATTAGCCTTAGGCGGAACAACAGCAATATATCCAAATGATCTTATTCTTGAAGTAGGGAAGTTTACTGAGAGAGTATGTAAAGACAAGGTTACACTTCTTGAATTAGTACCATCATACATAATGGTAATGATGGATTATATAGAAACCACTAAGGTAACCCTTGATTCCTTAAAATATCTTATGATAACAGGAGAAGCTGCTAAGCCAAATGTTATACAAAGATGGTTTAGTTTATGTCCAGATAAAAAGATGGTTAACGCTTATGGACCAGCAGAAGCTTCTGATGACATTACTCAATACATAATCGAGGAGTCAACAGATGTAAGCAGTATTCCAGTTGGTAAGCCGTTAAACAACATAAATATCTACATTATCAGTGAAAACATGGAACTTTGTCCAATTGGAGTGCCAGGGGAAATTTGTGTATCAGGTATTTGTGTAGGAAGAGGGTATATCAATAATCCAGAGAAGACGGAAGAAGCCTTCGGATTTGATCCATTCCAAGAAGAAAACAAGGTTAGAATGTATAAAACTGGAGACATCGGTAAATGGTTACCTGACGGTAATATAGAGTTTATAGGAAGAAAAGACTTCCAAGTAAAAGTAAGAGGTTTCAGAATCGAGCTTGGTGAAATAGAAAATACACTACTAGCAATAGACGGAGTTAAGGACGTAGTAATCATAGATAAAGGCGAAGGTAGAAACAAATATCTATGTGCTTATTATGTGTCAGAAGTAGAATATAATGCTAAGGAATTAAAGGAAGAAGTTAAAAAATACTTACCAGATTATATGATACCATCTTTCTTTATAAGCTTAGAAAAGCTTCCACTATCTCCAAATGGAAAGGTAGACAGAAAAGCCTTACCAGAACCAGAGGGAACAATAGATACAGCTGTAGAATATGAAGCACCAAGAAATGAAATAGAAGAACAGTTAGTGGAAATATGGAAAGAAATCTTAGGCGTAGACAAGATAGGAATAAATGATAACTTCTTTGAATTAGGAGGACATTCCTTAAGAGCGACTACAATGATTGGTAGAATCCATAAAATCTTAAATGTAGAAGTGCCACTAAAAGAGATATTCACTGTTGGAACCATAAAAGGACTTAGTGAATATATATCTTCAACTGATACTAGAAGCTATGTAGCTATAGAAAAGGTAGAAGAGAGAGAATTTTACGAAGCTTCTTCAGCACAAAAGAGAATGTACATGATACAAGAAATGGACAAAGATACCATTGCGTATAACATGCCAGAAACTTTAGAAATAAAAGGTGAACTTAATTTAGGAAAGTTTAATAAAGTACTGCTGAAATTAGTTGAAAGACATGAGGTATTAAGAACAAGCCTTTTTGTTCAAGAGGATAAGGTAGTACAAAAGGTACATGGTTTAGATGCAATAGATTTAACTATAGAAAAATTAGAAGCAAAGACTGAAGAAGAGGTAGAAGCAAAGGTTACAGAATTTGTAAGACCATTTAACATAAAGGAAGCTCCGTTGTTAAGAGTAGCAGTTGTAAGCTTAGATAACTCAAGACATATTATCTGTTTTGACATGCATCATATTATAGCTGATGGAGTATCTGGATCTATATTGGTAAGTGAATTCTTAGAATTATACAAAGGTGAAGAACTTCCAGAGCTAAAACTACAATATAAAGATTATGCTCAATGGCAAAATAAAATCCTTGAAACAGATATGATGAAGAAACAAGAAGAATATTGGTTAGATAAGTTCAAGGAAGAAATTCCAACCTTGAATATGCAAACGGATTATCCAAGACCAATGGTGCAAAGCTTTGAAGGAGATATGATAAAGTTTAGCATAAAGCCAGAGATAGCCCGAAAGTTAAAGAGCCTAGAATCAGCTACTGGTTCAACAATATTTATGATTCTACTTTCTGCATATAATGCATTGCTGTATAAGTATACAAATCAAGAAGATATAATAGTAGGAACACCTATTGCGGGAAGACCACATGAAGATCTTCAAGGAATTATAGGATTGTTTGTAAATACCTTAGCTATGAGAAATCATCCATCAGGTAATAAGACCTTTAAGGAATTCTTATTAGAGGTTAAGGAAAATGCTATTAAAGCTTATGAAAACCAAGATTATCAATTCGAGGAATTAGTGGATAATCTTAAGTTAAGAAGAGATATGAGCAGAAATCCTATTTTCGATACCATGTTTACTATACAAAATATTGATGATGATTTATCAGAAGACTCAGATATAACATTAGCTTCTATAGAAGCAGATATAAGTATCGCTAAATTTGATATATCTCTTGACGCTAATGAAACAAAAGATTCCATTGAGTTCATATTGCAATATGCTACAAAACTTTTCAAGAAAGAGACAATGGAAAGATTTGCTCAGCATTATATTAATATTCTATCTGTGATTTCAGAAAACCCTGAGATGTTAATTTCAGAGACACAAATGCTATCTGAAGAAGAAAAGAATACTTTATTGATTGAATTCAATGATACTGAAATGGAATATCCAACGGAAAAATTTGTTTATCAATTATTTGAAGAGCAAGCCTTAAAAACTCCAAGGGAAATTGCAGTTGTTTCAGGTGAGAAGAGTGTAACTTATGAGGAATTAAATGAAAAAGCTAATTGCGTAGCAGCATTACTAACAAATAATGGAGTGAAGTCAGAGGTTATAGTAGGAATATTAGTTGACCGTTCCATTGAAATGATAGTAGCAATTTTAGCAGTACAAAAGGCTGGAGGGGTTTATCTTCCGATTGATAAGGATTATCCAGAAGAAAGAATAAACTATATCCTTGAGGATAGTAAGTGTAGCATTCTTTTAACACAGAAAGACTTAATTTCAAAAGCTTCCTTCGAAGGAATAACTCTGTGCTTTGAAGATATAGACTTTGAAAAGAAGTTATTTAAAAACCAAGCATTTATATCAATGGACAACAAAAGTTCTCTTGAAAAAACTAGTTTAAATGATGCTGCTTATATAATTTATACATCAGGATCTACTGGAAAAGCTAAAGGTGTTGTAGTAGAACAAAGAAATCTTTTAGCTTATATACAAGCATTTTTAAAGGAGTTTAAAGTTAGCGGCACAGATACTTTCCTTCAGCAAGCGTCTTTCTGTTTTGATGCTTTTGTCGAAGAAGTATATCCAGTGCTTGTTAATGGTGGAAAGGTTGTTATTCCATCAAAATATCAAGTAATAGATATAGAAAATTTAACTAAGATAATCAAAGCAAATAATATAACCATGATAAGCTGTTCACCACTGCTTTTAAATGAATTAAATGGTATTAGTGGTATAGAAAATGTACATACGTTCATTAGTGGTGGAGATGTATTAAAACTGGAGTACATTTCAGAACTTAAAAAACATGCAAGAATTTATAATACTTATGGTCCAACAGAAGCGACTGTATGTGCTACTTATTATAAATACGAAGAAGCAATAGGAAATAATATTCCAATCGGAAAACCTATTTCTAATTATAGAATTTATATATTAGATAAAGATAATAATCTTTGTCCATTAGGAACTCCAGGAGAAATATGTATTTCTGGTTTAGGGGTAACTCGATGCTATTTAAATAGACCAGAGCTTACGGAAGAAAAATTTATAAAGAATATTATCAATACAGAGAAATTCGGCTATGAAACTATATATAAAACAGGAGACCTTGGAAGATGGCTTTCTGATGGAAATATAGAGTTTTTAGGAAGAATAGATTATCAAGTTAAGATTAGAGGATATAGAATTGAACTTCAAGAAATCGAAGGGGAGATTACAAAGATATCAGGAATAACTGAAGCAGTTGTAACAGCTATAAATGGTGAAATTTTATGTGCTTATTATGCTTCAGAAAGAGAGATATCAACTAACGAGATAAGAGAAGTTCTTTCTCAAAGGTTACCAGAATATATGATACCTTCATTTTATATAAATCTTGATAAGATACCTCTTACTTCAAATGGTAAGGTTGATAGAAAAGCACTTCCAAAACCAGAGGACAATATTTACGCTGGGCAGGAATATGTTGCATTAGAGAATGAAACAGAAGAAAAAATTGCAAAACTATGGGAAGATATATTAAAAGTTAATAATGTTGGGGCTGAAGATAACTTCTTTAGTATTGGAGGTCATTCCTTAAAGGCTGCGATACTTGTATCAAGACTTCATAAGGAATTCCAGGTAGAAGTTCCATTAAGTATAGTATTCTCAAAACAAACAGTAAGAGCTTTGGCAAATTATATTATAGGATCAAGTAAGCAAGCTTATACTGCTATAGAACCAGTGCCACAGCAAGAGTATTATCCATTATCCTCTGCTCAAAAGCGGTTATATATTATCGATAAGCTTACATTAGATAGCACAGCTTATAATATTCCTCATAGCTTGCTGATAAAAGGACAACTCAATAAGGAACAATTTAAAATTGCTTTTGAAAAGCTAGTGAAAAGGCATGAATCTCTTAGAACAACCTTTGATACAAGAAATGGAGAGCCAGTTCAGATAATAAGCGAATGTGCAGAGATTGTAATTGAGCACATTGAAGCTAAAGAAAATAATCTTAAGGAGATAGCTGAGAATTTTATAAGACCTTTTGATTTAAGTAAGGGTCCATTAATTAGAACTGCTCTTGTAGAGATTTCAGATGAAGTCCATGGATTGTTAATGGATATGCATCATATTATTTCTGATGGAGTTTCAATAGATATTTTAGTAGAAGAGTTTGTTGCTTTATATGAAGGCGAAGAATTACAAGAGTTAAGAATTCAGTATAAGGATTTTGCTGATTGGCAGAACTCAAAGCTAATATCAGGAGAAATACATAGCCAAGAAGAATATTGGATGCAACAGTTTCAAGGAGAATTACCAATTCTTAATATGCCTACTGATTTCATCAGGTCTGTAGAAAGAAATCTTCAAGGGAATACTATCGAATTTAACCTTGAAAAAAATATGTTTAGGCCATTAATTGAGGCTACAAAAGCTACAGGTACTACTACATATATGTTCATTTTAGCTGCATATAATGTATTGCTTGCTAAGTATACCGCCCAAGAGGACATAATTATAGGTTCACCAATTGCAGGAAGACAACATCAAGATTTAGAAGGTATTGTAGGTATGTTTGTAAATACCTTGGTTTTAAGAAACTATCCTGAGAAAAATAAGAGTTTCAGAGAATTTTTGCAGGAAGTTAAGAAGAATGCTTTAAATGCCTTTGAAAATCAAGACTATCAGTTTGAAGACTTAGTAGAAAAATTAGAAATAAAGAGGGATTTAAGTAGAAACCCTCTATTTGACACTATGTTCTCATATGAAAAATCAGTAGAAACAATAGCAATGGCAGGTAGCTTGAAATTAGATGTCATTGAGGATATCGAAGATAGTGTATCTAAGTTTGATATAACATTATATGCTCATGAAGAAGCTGACACTATTAATTTTGCATTTACTTATAGCACAGCGTTATTTAAACAAGAGACTATAGAAAACTTTAGCAGATATTTTATTAACTTACTAAAATCCATAATAGAAAATCCTAATGCACTTATAAAGGATGTTAGATTAATGGATGAAGATGAAGAAACTCAGTTATTAAGTAATAGCGTTAATAGAAAAGGTACTTTTGAAGAAAAGCATATAATGGATGTTTTTGAAGAGCAGGTAAGGAAAAATCCAGATTCTATTGCAGTAAGATATAATGAGGAAAAACTTAGCTATAAAGAGCTAAACGATAAAGCAAATGTTGTTTTTCAGTGGATATTTGAAAAAGGTATTGAAAAAGGAAGCGTAGTAGCCTTGTTAATGGATAGATCTGTTGAAATGATTGTAAGCATCATAGCCGTGTTAAAAGCAGGATGTGGATATATGCCTATTGATCCAGATTATCCAAAAGACAGAATAGTTTATATGTTAAATGATAGTTCTGCACAGATTTTATTGATTAGAAAACATTTGAACAATTACTTGGATTTAGCTGAATATTCTGGTGAAAGGATAGTAGTAGAATCAGTAGAACTTCAAGACGATAAAGATGTTAGTACCGATATAAATTATCATTGCTCAGATTTAGCTTATGTTATATATACATCTGGTACTACAGGAGCCCCAAAAGGCGTGATGATTGAAAATAGAAGTGTCGTAAATTTAGTTTTGGGTTTAGAAGAAGAAATATATTCAAACTACCAAGAAAAACTCAATGTTGCCTTGGTTGCTCCGTACGTTTTTGATGCATCAGTAAAGCAAATATTCCCAGCATTATTGCTTGGACATACTTTATGCATAGTTCCAAATGAAATAAGATTTGATGGATATAATCTTCTTAAGTTCTATGAAGACTTTAAAATAGATATTTCTGATGGGACACCAATGCATTTAAAACTTATGCTTGAGGGTAAAGCTGAGATTACTAAGAATATTTCTGTTAAGCAATTCCTTATAGGTGGAGAAGAATTATCCTTAATCCTTGTAGCAGAAATGTACAAAGTCTTTGAATATAGTTCTATGATAATAAGCAATGTCTATGGTCCTACAGAGTGTTGTGATGTTTCTTCAGTTTATACAATAACTAAAGATCATCTGAATGTCATAGATAAAATGTCTATAGGTGCAGCATTAAGTAATATTGATATTTATATTCTAAACGAGAATAATCTTGTGCCACAAGGTTGTTATGGTGAATTGTGTATTGGAGGTTATGGATTAGCAAAAGGATATATTAATAAACCAGAGCTTACAAAGGAAAAGTTTTTTGAGAATCCATTTAGAAAAGGTGAAAAACTATATCGTACTGGAGATCTTGCACGATGGTTACCTGATGGAAATATTGAATATTTAGGTAGAATAGATCATCAAGTCAAGATAAGAGGTTATAGAATTGAACTTGGAGAAATAGAAAAGCACTTAAATGAAATTGAAGGGATAAAACAAGCTATTGCGATAGCTATTGAAACTTCACAAAAGGAAAAAGCTATATGTGCTTACTTGGTTACCGATAATCGGAATATTGATTTAATAGGTGTAAAGAATGAACTTAAACATAGGTTACCAGAATATATGATTCCAACCTATTCCATTTTAATAGATGAAATACCAATTACCATAAACGGAAAAGTTGACAAAAGGGCACTGCCAAAACCAGAAGAGGCTATGGTTATAGAAACTGAATATACAGAAGCTGAAAATGAAATAGAAGAAAAGTTGGTTGATATATGGAGAGAAATTCTTGGAACTGAGAGAATCGGAACTTCAGACAATTTTTTTGAACTTGGAGGTCATTCACTTAAGGCTACAATTCTAGTATCAAAGATATATAAGAAATTCCAGGTACAATTGCCACTAAGAGAAATTTTTGCAAGACGAACAATTAGAGAATTAGCGAAGATAATTGAAAATTCACGAAAAATATCTTATAGGATGATTAATAAAGCTGAAAGTCGACAATATTATCCGCTATCACCTGCACAAGAAAGAATGTACATTTTAAATAGTTTTGATGGAGTTGATACGAGCTATAATATTCCGATGACATTTGTACTTGAAGGTGAGATAGATATTCTAAGATTAGAAGATGCTTTTAAGGCACTGATAGCTAGGCATGAAGTATTTAGAACAACCTTTGAATTGATTGACGGAGAACCAGTTCAAAAAATTTATAGAGATACAGAGTTTAAGGTAGAATATATTGATGGTTCTAACGAATCTGTAGATGATGAAATTGAGAAATTTATAAAACCTTTTGACTTAGGAAAAGCGCCTCTTTTGAGAGTTACAGTTTTAAAAGAAAAAGAAGAAACTTACATTTTAATGGTGGATATTCATCATATTATTACCGATGGAGTATCCAATGGGCTTTTGATTAAAGAATTTGTCGGGATTTATCAAGGTAGAGAGTTGCCAAATGTTCCATTACAGTATAAAGATTATGCTTTATGGCATAGTCAGCTTCCAGAGGATTATATAGTAAAAGAAGAACAATATTGGCTCACAAAGTTATCAGGAGAAATACCAGTTTTAAATCTTTATACTGACTATATAAGACCTTCAAGAAAAGCTTTTGAAGGTAATAGTATAACTTTCAGTATAAATGAAGAGCTTACAGAAAAGATAAAAGCTTATATGAAAGCTACCAATACTACAATGTATATGGTTTTATTAGCTTGCTATAATGCTTTACTTTATAAATATACTGGACAAGAAGATATAATCGTAGGTTTACCTATAGCTGGCAGAACACATCCAGAACTTCAAGATGTAATGGGTATGTTTGTAAACACTCTTGCTATGCGAAATAATCCTTCGGGTGAAAAGAACTTTAGAGAATTTTTACTTGAGGTGAAAGAAAATTCTTTAGAAGCCTTTGAGAATCAAGACTATCCATTGGAAGTACTTATAGAAAAGCTGGACTTAAATAGAGACTTAAGTAGAAATCCATTGTTCGATACGGTTCTTGTGCTTCAAAATATGGCAGAAGATAATTATATTGATTTAGAAAACTTAAGTATTAAGTCATATGAAATTGATTCAGACATTTCAAAAATGGATCTAAGCTTTATTGCAGTTGAAGGAGAAAACACTATAGATTTTACTTTAGAATATTGTACAAAACTTTATAAAGAAAAAACTATAAAAGCTATTTCTGAACATTTTAGAAAACTGTTAGAGGTGGTATTAAATAATCCTGAAATTAAACTTTCAGAGATTGATATATTGGGTGATAAAGAAAAGCAACTTATAAATACATTCAACAATACACAAGTCCAGTGGCAAGAACCATCGACGATACATGAATTATTTGAAGAAATGGTAAAAAGATATCCTAATAATATCGCTATAGTTTGTGGAGAAAATGAAATAGCATATAAGAATCTTAATGAAAAAGCAAATTCTCTTGCAAGAGTCTTAAGAGATAAAGGAGTTAAAGGTGACGATATCGTAGGTGTTTTCAGTGAAAATTCAATAGAACTAGCTGTGGCTATAATAGCAGTTCTTAAGGCTGGGGGAGCGTATTTACCTATAGACCCAAGCTATCCAGTAGAAAGAATAGAATATATGCTAAAAGATAGTAAGGCAAAAGTCCTTTTAGCTGAAGCTAAATTTGTAAATGTAGTGGATTTTTCTGGAGAAATATTAACTCTTGATAATGAAGAATTATTTAGCAATGATTCAAGTAATTTAAAAGCTATTAGTAATAAAGATAATATGGCCTATGTTATTTATACATCTGGTACAACTGGAATGCCAAAGGGCGTAATTATCGAACATAAGAGTATTTTAAATTATATTTTTTGGAGAATATCAGCCTATGAAGTAACTGAAAAAGATGTGGCACTTCAATTAGTATCTTATTCTTTTGATGGGTTTGGCGCAAACTTTTATACTAGTCTTTTAACTGGAGGAAAAATCATTCTTCTTGAAAATAGCAAAATCAAGGACTATGGGTTTGCTGTAGAGGAAATAAAGAAACACAAGGTTACTAATGTAAGTTTTATACCATCTATGTATAGAGCAATTTTGGAATGGGCCGGTGAAGAAACATTAGATTCAATGAGGTTTGTAGTTTTGGCAGCTGAAAAAGCTGATAATGACTTAATAAGATTAAGTAAAAAAAATAATCCCCAGATTGTGCTTATCAATGAATATGGACCTACTGAAAATAGTGTAGCAAGTACTGCGCTTATAGGAATAGATGAAGATAATACTGCTATCATTGGTAAACCTATTGCAAATAATAAATTGTATATTATCGATAATAATGGAACTCTAGCACCAATAGGGGTTCCAGGTGAAATTTCTGTAGGTGGAAAAGGCTTAGCAAGAGGTTATTTAAATCTACCAGAACTTACTAAGGAAAAGTTTATTGATAGTTCCTTTAACCTAGGTGAGAAGTTGTATAAAACCGGAGACTTAGGAAAATGGCTGCCAGATGGAACTGTTGAGTTTTTAGGCAGAATTGATCATCAGGTTAAAATAAGAGGCTATAGAATTGAACTTGGAGAAATTGAAGCTTCTATGGTTAAACTAGATGGTATAAAGGAAGCACTGGTTGTGGCCATAGAAGTAGCTGAAAATGAAAAAGCAATATGTGGATATTATATAGCTGATAAGGTTATAAGTATCGCAGAAATAAATAGTCATATTCAAAAAACTCTTCCGCAATATATGGTACCTTCTTCTTATGTACAATTAGAGAAGTTCCCATTAAACGCTAATGGAAAAATTGATATTAAAGCTCTTCCAACACCTGAGCTTAGTATAGCTACTGAAACTCAGTACGTAGCTCCAGAAAATTATATAGAAGAAAAACTTTTAGATATTTGGCAAGAAGTTCTGGAAATAAATCATAGTAATATGCAAAAGATTGGTACAGCTCATAACTTCTTTGAGTTAGGAGGACATTCGTTAAAGGCAACAATTTTAATGTCTAAAATTCATAAGGCTTTTAATGTTGAAGTGCAATTAACAGATATGTTCATTTATACTACAGTAAAAGAACAGGCTGAGTTTATAGCTAACTCAGAGTTAAGAACTGTTTATTCAGAAATTAGGCCAGTGGAAGAAATAAGAGAGTTTTATCCAATGTCTGCTACGGAAAAGAGAATGTATTTGATTAACCGTATGGATAAGTCAAGCACTAGCTACAACATGCCATCTGCCTACATAATTCAGGGCGGAATTAATTTTGAAAGATTCTCTGAAGCATTTAGGAAATTGATAGCAAGGCACGAAATTTTAAGAACTTCCTTCCATATAGTTGAAGAAGAATTAGTGCAAAAAGTTCATAATTCATTGGATTTTAATATTGAAGTAGAAGAGTTATTTGAAGAAGTATCAAATATAGAACAATATATAATAGAAAAAATTAATGAATTTGTTAAAGCCTTTGATTTAAGCAAAGCTCCTCTTATGAGAGTGAAGCTAATAAAGCTTAAATCTGGTGATTGCTTATTTATGTATGACAAGCATCATATAATATCTGATGGTGTTTCAGAAGGGATTCTTATAAAAGAAATAATAGACCTTTATGACGGTAAAGAATTAACAGAACCTAGATTGCAATATAAGGATTTTGCTTTATGGCAAAAGAGTTTATTTGAAGAAGGAATAATGGACAAGCAAAAGAAATATTGGATGGATAAATTTAAGGATGGAGTTTCTGTTTTAAACTTGCCAACGGATTATAGTAGACCAGCAGTTAAGAACTTTGAAGGTGATGCTATATCTTTTGTAGCAGATAAGGAATTAAAGAAAAAACTCAATACGCTAGCTCTTAACACTGGAACAACAACGTACATGACTCTTATGGCAGCATACAATGTACTTCTTTATAAATACACAAGTCAAGAGGAAATTATTGTAGGACTCCCTACAGCAGGAAGACCACATAATGATCTTCAAGATATAGTTGGGATGTTCGTAAATACTTTGGCAATAAGGAATACTCCAAAGGGAACTACTACATTTAAGGAATTCTTAGAAGAAGTTAAAATTAACTCTCTTGAGGCTTTTGCAAATCAAGATTATCAGTTTGAAGAATTAATTGATAACCTGGATATAAGAAGGGATTTAAGCAGAAACCCTTTATTTGATGTAATGTTTGTAATGCAAAACATTGATGTTGAAGTACTTGAAGCTGAAGGATTAAAGATTAAGGCTATTGAAGCTGAAAATAATATATCGAAATTTGATTTAACTATGATAGCGTCGGAAGTAGAAGATGAAATAATCTTTAACTTAGAGTACAGTACTAAATTGTTCAAAAAGGAAACCATAGAAAATTTTGCAGAACATTATATATATCTTCTTAAGGAAATAGTGAGCAAGCCAGAAGAAACCTTAGATACTTTTGACATTATTTTAAAAGAAGAAAAGCAGAAGCTTTTAGTTGACTTTAATAACACAAAAGAAGAATATAAATCAAAAATGACAATTCAAGAAATTTTTGAAGAACAGGTTAAGAAAAATCCTAATAATATTGCGTTAGTCTTTGAAGATACTAAATTGACCTATAATGAACTAAACAAAAAAGCTAATATCCTAGCGAGAAATCTTAGAGAAGTAGGAGTTCAAGGTGAAACTATTGTTGCAATAATGCTTGAGAGATCAATAGAGATGATAGTAGGAATTTTGGGAGTATTAAAAGCAGGAGGAGCTTACCTGCCAATTGACCCAACATATCCTGAAGGAAGAAAAGAATATATGCTTAAGGATAGTGGGGCAAAAGTATTATTATGTGATAAATCATTATTAAAGGATATTACAGTTGTAAAAGATAAGTCTGTAGATGAGATGCACGGAGAAGATTCTGAGTTAGAAATGAAAGATTTTAAATTAGAATTTAATCAGAAAAATACGGATAACTGTGATGCCAATGATGAAGCTAAGAACTTAGGGTTATGTTTTGAGGGACAAGTCTTGGATATATTTACTGCTAGCACGGAGAGTTTTGATAAAGTAGATTCGACTAATAACTTTCAAGCTACTAATTTAGAGCCAATAACTAAAGCAGAAAATTTAGCTTATGTTATTTATACTTCTGGATCTACAGGAAAGCCAAAAGGCGTAATGCTTGAACATACTGGAGTAGCAAACTTAAAAGCTTTCTTCCAAAAGGAATTCAAGGTAACAGAAAAGGATACAGTAATTCAATTTGCAAGTAGTTCCTTTGATGCATCAGTTTGGGAAATCTTTATGGCACTGCATAATGGAGCAACTTTAGTAATGGTGTCTAAGGATACTATCAATGATAGTAGAAAATTTGAGGATTATTTAAATAACACAAGAGTAACTATAGCAACGCTTCCACCAACTTATTTAGAAAACCTTGATAAAGAAAGGTTAAAGACCTTAAGAATGGTTATAACTGCAGGTTCTGCTACAAATCCAGAGCTTTTAGAAAGTTGGAAAAAGGATTTCGAATATGTAAATGCTTATGGACCTACAGAAACAACAGTATGTGCTACAGCGTGGAAGGCAGAAGTTGAGCTTGATAATGGAATAATTCCTATAGGTAAGCCGATAACTAATACAAGAATCTATATACTTGATAAAGCAGGAGCTTTAGCACCAATAGGAGTAGTTGGAGAAATCTGCGTAGCTGGAGATGGTCTTGCTAGAGGATATTTAAATAGGTCAGAGTTAACAGCTGAAAAGTTTATAGAAACAATTGCAGTTCCTAATGAACGATTATATAGAACTGGAGACCTTGGAAGATGGCTACCAGACGGAAACATTCAATTTTTAGGAAGAATAGATTATCAAGTTAAGATAAGAGGCTATAGAATAGAGCTTGGAGAAATCGAGAATAAATTAATAGCCCATGAAGGAATAAAGAAGGTAGCAGTAGTAGATAAGGAACTTAAAAATGCCGATAAAGTTATATGCGCTTATTACGTAGCTGAAGAAGAAATTAAAGTTGCAGATTTAAGACAGTATCTTCTAGAAGAACTACCAGAGTATATGGTACCAACGTACTTTATAAAATTAGAGGCTATTCCTATGACTTCAAATGATAAAGTTGATAGAAATTTATTACCAGCACCGGAGGAAATAGTAACTGAAGCTACAGAATATATAGCACCAGAAAACATTATAGAAGAAAAGCTTCAAGGAATTTGGAGTGAGGTTTTGGGAATAGAAAACATAGGAACTATTCATAATTTCTTTGAATTAGGAGGACATTCATTAAAAGCTACAATTCTTATGTCAAAGATTCATAAAGTCTTTGATGTAGAGATCCAGTTAGCAGAAATCTTTACTCATACAACGATAAGGGAACAAGCTGAACTTATTGCTAATTCAGAAACAAAAGTTATTTATTCAGAGATTACGCCAGTGAGTGAAGTAAGAGATTTTTATCCTATGTCTGCTACTGAAAAAAGAATGTTTATGATTAACCGAATGGATCAATCCAATACTAGCTACAATATGCCTGCTGCTTATTTAATTGAAGGTGGCATAAAACTTGAAAAATTCAAAGAAGTATTCCAAAAGCTTATAGAAAGACATGAAATACTGAGAACATCTTTCCATATGTTTCAAGGGCAATTAGTACAGAAGATTAACGACTTTGTTGACTTTGACATTGAAACAGAGATTTTCTCTGAGGAAATAGCAGAAAATGAAGAATATATATCAGCAAAGATTAATGAATTTGTTAAAGCCTTTGATTTAAGTAAAGCTCCTGTTATGAGAGTAAAATTAATAAGATTAGCATCAGGTGATTGCATATTTATGTATGATAAGCACCATATAATATCAGATGGAGTTTCTGAAGCAATTCTTATAAAAGAGATAGTTGAACTTTACAATGGTAATCGACTGCCAGAACTTAAGCTTCGATATAAGGATTTTGCAGTATGGCAAAATGAATTGTTTGAAAAAGGCATAATGGACAAACAAAAGGAATATTGGCTAGATAAGTTCAAGGACGAAATATCTGTTCTAAATCTGCCAACAGATTACAATAGACCAGCAATAAAGACCTTTGAGGGAGATACTATAGCATTCATAGCTGATAAACAGCTAAAAGAAAGACTTAATAAGCTAGCACTTAAAACTGGAACTACAATGTATATGACGCTTATGGCAGCCTATAACGTACTTCTTTACAAATACACAAGTCAAGAGGACATTATTGTAGGACTACCTACAGCAGGAAGACCACATAATGATCTTCAAGATATCGTGGGAATGTTTGTAAATACTTTAGCTATGAGAAATAATCCAAGAGGAAATGCTACCTTCAAGGAATTCTTAGAAGAAGTTAAAATTAACTCCCTTAATGCTTTTGCAAACCAAGATTATCAGTTTGAAGAGCTTATAGAAAATCTTGATGTAAGAAGAGATTTAAGCAGAAATCCATTATTTGATGTGATGTTTGTTATGCAAAACACAGGAACTGAGGAAGTTGAAGCTGAAGAAATTGAAGCAGGAGGCTTAAAAGTTAAAGCTTTAGGCGTTGAAAGCAATATATCTAAGTTCGATATGACGATGATAGCAGAAGAATCAGCTGATGAAATTATATTTAACTTAGAATATAGCACTAAATTATTTAAGAAGGAAACAATAGAAAATCTTGCAGAACATTATTTAAACCTTCTTGAAAAAATAGTAGATAATCCAGAGGAAACTTTAGATAGGATAGACATAATCCTTGAGAAAGAAAAGCAGAAGCTATTAGTAGATTTCAATGAAACAAAGGAAGCTTATAAGTCAACTTCAACTATCCAAGAAATCTTTGAAGAAGAGGTTATGAAAAATCCAGATAAGATAGCGTTAATCTTTGAGGATACTGAAGTCACTTATGAAGAATTAAATAAAAAGGCTAATATTCTAGCAAGAAACCTTAGAGAAGTAGGAGTTCAAGGTGAAACTATTGTTGCAATAATGATTGAAAGATCAATAGAGATGATAGTAGGAATTCTGGGAGTATTAAAAGCAGGAGGAGCTTACCTGCCAATTGACCCAACATATCCTGAGGGAAGAAAAGAATATATGCTTAAGGATAGTGGAGCAAAAGTACTGTTATGTGATAAGTCGTTATTAAAGGGTATTACAGTTGCAAAGGATAAGTCTGTAGACGAACGCTACAGAGAAGATTCTGGTTTAGAAATGGAAGATTTAAAACTAGAATTTACTGAGAAAAATCCGAATAACGGTGATACTAATGATGAATATAAGATCTCAGGTTTACGTTTTGAGGGACAAGTCTTAGATATAGTTGATGCTATTACTGAAAACTTTGATAAAGTAGATTCCACTAATAAGTTTGAAGATACTAATTTAGAGCCAATAACCACAGCAGAGAATTTAGCTTATGTGATTTATACTTCTGGATCTACAGGAAAGCCAAAAGGCGTAATGCTTGAACATACTGGAGTAGCAAACTTAAAAGCCTTCTTCCAAAAGGAATTCAAGGTAACAGAAAAGGATACAGTAATTCAATTTGCAAGTAGTTCCTTTGATGCATCAGTTTGGGAAATCTTTATGGCACTGCATAATGGAGCAACCTTAGTAATGGTATCTAAGGACACTATCAATGACAGTAGAAAATTTGAGGATTACTTAAATAGCACAGGAGTAACTATAGCAACTCTTCCACCAACTTATTTAGAAAACCTTGATAAAGAAAAGTTAAAGACCTTAAGAATGGTTATAACAGCAGGTTCTGCTACAAATCCAGAGCTTTTAGAAAATTGGAAAAAAGATTTTGAATATGTAAATGCTTATGGACCTACAGAAACCACAGTATGTGCTACTGCATGGAAGGCAGAAGCTGAGCTTGATAATGGGATAATACCAATAGGTAAGCCGATAACTAATACAAGAATCTATATACTTGATAAAGCAGGAGCTTTAGCACCAATAGGAGTAGTTGGAGAAATCTGCGTAGCTGGAGATGGTCTTGCTAGAGGATATTTAAATAGACCAGAGTTAACAGCTGAAAAGTTTATAGAAACAATTGCAGTTCCTAATGAAAGACTATATAGAACTGGAGACCTTGGAAGATGGCTGCCAGATGGAAACATTCAATTCTTAGGAAGAATAGATTATCAAGTTAAGATAAGAGGCTACAGAATAGAGCTTGGAGAAATCGAGAATAAATTAATAGCCCATGAAGGAATAAAGAAAGTAACTGTAGTAGACAAAGAACTTAAGAATGGTGAAAAAGTAATTTGTGCTTATTATGTATCAGAAGAAACATTTAATACATCAGAGTTAAGAGAATATCTTCTAGAAGATTTACCAGAATACATGATACCGTCTTTCTTTATAAAACTAGATACTATACCAATGACCTCCAACGATAAGGTTGACAGAAAGGCTTTACCAGCACCATATGAAGTGGTTAAGGAACTAATTCATGAGGAACCAAAAACTTCAGAAGAAAAGATTATGGTAGAACTTTGGAAGCAGGTTCTTGGAATAGAAGAAATGGGAGTTACTGATAATTTCTTTGAGATAGGCGGATATTCTTTAAAGGCAACAGAGCTTATGTTTAAAATAAATAGAGAATTTAACGTAAGTCTATCCTTTGCAGAAATATTCAAAAATCCTACTGCACGAGAACTTACAAAGGTTGTGAATATTCTAGTAGCAAATGCTGAAAATCATAGAGGTTCTGAAACAAGGGTATCTGATGAGTCTAACAAAGGATGTATGCTACTTAAGGATGGCAATATCCAAGATAACGGATTATTCTTCATTCACGATGGAAGCGGAGAAATCGGTGGTTATATAGATTTAACTACAAGGTTAACTACTGATTCTAAAGTATGGGGAATAAGAGCAGATAAGCTTAGTGGATATGCACCAGAGGATAGAACCATTGAAAGCATTGCTTCAAAATACATAAGCTTTATGAAAAAAGTTCAACCATTAGGGACTTATAATCTAGTAGGTTGGAGTATTGGTGGAAGTATAGCCTTTGAAATAGTAAGACAACTTGAGAAAGCAAATGAATCTGTAGGATATTTTGCAATGATTGATACAATGGCACCAAAAACTAAGTATATAACGAAGCTTAAAGAAATATCTATAGAATCAGAAAAGGAGTTTATAGAAGCAGTTATAGAAGACGGTAGTATAACAACTAAACTAAGTGAGATTGATAACCTTGAAGATATGTGGAAAATAGTCGTTAGTTCTTTAACTGAAAAAGTTAACACTATAGAACAACTAATAAAGCTTAAAAATGCTATTCCAAGAAATTTTACTGAATTAATCCCAAATTTCCACAGTTGTAACTTGGAACAATTAATTAAATCAATAAACAAAATAAGAACAATTATAAACACAGTTGATGAATATTGTCCTAAAGGCAAAATTAATATAAGGATAAATTATTTTAGTCCAACTGAAAAAGGAAACAAGGATTATGAAGGTTGGAGAAAGCATTTTGGCAATTTGGATATAACTTGTATCGAAGTAAAAGGTGATCATTTTACTATGGTTAGAGATGATAATTCTTCTAAAATTGCAGAAGAAATTGATAAAGTTTTGTAGTAAAATTTTTAGACGGAATATTGAAAAAGAAGTTCTTAGAATGAAGACATATTCATTCTAGGAACTCTTTTTTATCTTACATGGTAAAAATCAAATAAGTTAAGTTCCATGTTAGAGGATCTATAGATAACCACGACCATTCAAGAAAACTTTTAGCTGTATTTCAAAGATATACATCGATTTACTTAAACTTTACCTGTGGTTATCTATATGCACGTTATAACATAAGTTTAACTTATTAACCAAATTTATATTCTTGCTTCTTTATGGTAATAGAAAAAAATTTTTTGAATATTCTTAGTTATGGCTGGTTTATACTTAAGTTAAAAATTAGATATATCAAATAGTGTATTTATAGTATTATAGAAAGGTAATTAAGAAGTCATATGTTATTAAAATTACATGGAGGAGGTTATGGTGCATGAAGTTAATACAAGGAAAAGGTATTAGTGGAAGTATGATTAAATACATAGCTATATTCGCTATGTTTATTGACCATATTGCTTGGGCGTTTGTCTCTACATACAGCGTCCAGGGGCAAATCATGCATATAATAGGCAGAATAACAGCACCAATAATGTGCTATTTTATAGCGGAAGGCTATTTTTATACAAGGAATGTTAATAGATATGCTTTGAGATTATTTACATTTGCGGTTATTTCATATTTCCCTTTTATTTATGAAGTAACAGGGAGAATGGTGCCTATATTATATTTCAATATGATTTTTACCCTATTTGTTGGTTTAATGGCGATAATTATCTATGATAAAATTGAGAATAAGTTTTTCAGAACTTTTTTAATTTTTATATGTTGTGCTATAACTATTTATTCAGATTGGATGATATTTGGTGTTTTGTATTGTGTTAACTTTTGGAAGCATAGAGGAGATTTTAAAAAGCAATGTATAGCTTTTAGTATTACTTCAATTTTTATGTTCCTTACCTTTGGATTTCTTACAGGAATGACCGAAAGCTTGTTTCAGTTTGGTGTGCTTTTAGCTTTACCTATATTAGCACAATACAATGGGAAAAGAGGAAGCTCCCAATATGGTAAATGGGTATTTTACTTTTTCTATCCTGTTCATTTGTTTATTATAGCCTTGATTAAATATGGATTTTAAGAAAATATATAACAACTAATACAGAGTTATGTAATGAGGTTTTAGTATATAATTTTCCAAAATGTTTTTACATTGAATTTATGTAAGTTGATAAAACAATGCAGGTTTTTAATGAGAAAATATATAGTAATTATTTTTATGCTGTGATTGTTCTTTACTAAAATATTGATGAAAATATGGAACCTCGTGCTAGGTTCCATATTTTATAATAGAATAAGAATATTAACCAATAAAGGACTTGTTAAAGCCTCTGCCTTCAATTTCATTAGCATCTAAAATAGAGATAAATGCATAGGGATCGCAAGATCTTATTATATGCTTAACCCTAGGAACTTCTGATAATGCAAGGGCACAATATATCACGTTTCGTTTTTTATGAGTATAAGCTCCTTCACCATGTAGAAGGGTAACCCCTCTTTTAATATCATTCATTATGGCATCACATACTTCATCATCTTTATCTGTAATTATAAGAGCTAATCTTCTTTTACCAAAACCACGAATTGTTCTATCTGCCATTGTTGAAGCGATAAACATAGCTATTAATGACAATAAAGCTGATGAAACACCAAAAAATAATGCTCCTATAAATACAATAATAGTGTTTTGAAATAAAGAAATTGTGCCAATGCTAGCATTTTCTTTCTTCTTTTTTATAAAGGCTGCTAATATATCAATACCACCAGTGCAGCCATGATTTGCAAAAACAATTCCGTTTCCAAGGCCAGTAAAAAAGCCACCGTATACAGATAATAAAAGAGAATCATCTATTGCTAAAAAATTAGTACAAAAATCAGTTAAAATAAGATTTATTGATAGAAAGAATATGCCGATAATCGTATAAATGGTAAACTTTTTATCAATAAATGCAAAACTAAAGATCAATAAGGGTATATTTAGAACCAAAACCGTATATCCAGCAGGTAATCCATATAAATACTGTATTATAAGGGCAATACCAGATAATCCACCACTTACTAACTTTGCGTTAGTAATAAATAAATTTATTCCAAGGGAAACTAAAAGTGTACCAAAGTAAATCAGAAGTATACTCCTTATCTTACTTTTAAATGGGAAGTTCTCTAACATATTTCTTGCTCCTTAAAGTTAATAAATATATTTTGTGCAAAAAAGCAAAAAATTATGGATAAAAATTTAAAATAATATTTTATATATAAAAATAACAACAGTTAGGTTGTCCTTGTACATCTGCAAAATATATAATATAATCAAATCCGAAAGAAAACACTTTAAAACATTAGGTTTGGTGAGAATAATGAAAAAAGATATATATTTAGATAATGCAGCTACTACAAAGCCTTTTGAGGAAGTTGCAAAAAAACAATATGAAGTAATGTTGAATTATTTCGGGAATCCTTCTTCAGTACATAAACTTGGGGTAGAATCCTTTAAAGTATTGAAGAAGTCTAGAGAAGTCATTGCAAAAACATTAAATGCAGGTAGTGATGAAATAATATTTACTTCAGGTGCTACAGAAAGTAATAATTTTATAATTAGAGGCTTTATAGGTGAAAATTCAAAGGTTATTACTACAGAAATAGAGCATCCAAGTGTAATTAGTACATTTAAATTACTAGAAGAAGAGGGCGTAACTGTAGTATATTTAAAATGTAATAAAGATGGTGAAATTTCACTTGAAGAATTAGAAAAAGAGATAGATAAAAATACTGTCCTAGTATCTATGGCTCATGTCAATAATGTAATTGGGGCTGTTCAGCCAATTGAGGAAATTGGTAATATAATAAAAGCAAAGAGTTCTAGAGCTAAGTTTCATGTTGATGCAGCTCAAAGCTATGGTAAATATAAAATTGATGTAAAAAAATTAAAGGTTGATTTGATAACAGCTAGTGCACATAAGTTTCATGGACCTAAAGGGATTGGTTTTACATATTTAAGAAAAGGCCTTGTTCCAAAACAGCTTATCCTTGGTGGGGGACAGGAAAATGGTTTTAGGTCAGGAACAGAAAATCTCCCAGCCATAGCAGCAATGGCAGAAGCTGCTGAAATAACTTATAAGAAATATGAAGCGGTTTTTGAAAAAGTCAGAGAGATAAAAACTTATTTTGCTCAGCAATTGATGCAAATAGATGGAGTAAATATTAATAATGGAGATATGAAATTTTCACCATTTATATTAAATGTATCTTTCCAAGGACTAAAGGGAGAAGTAATTCTTCATAGTTTAGAGGAAAAAGGTATATATGTGTCAATGGATTCAGCTTGTTCTTCTAAGAAGAGGAAAAAAAGTGTTCTTGAATTTTTAGGAAGGACAGCAAAAGAAGCTGAGGGAAGTATAAGGTTTAGCTTTGATGAAAGTGTAACAAGAGAAGATATAGATTATACAATAGCAGCCATTAAAGACACATTAAAATTTTTAAGGAGAATCTTAAGATGAAAAAATTATTATTAATAAAATATGCCTCAGAGATATTTTTAAAAGGACTTAATAAGAAGAAGTTTGAAAATCATCTTAGAGAAAGAATAGCAGAAAATTTGAGAGGATTAGATTTTAAGTTTGTAATCGATGAAGGTAGATATTTTATAGAAACTACAGATATGGAAGAAGCTATAGCTAGAATCGTAAGGATTTTTGGTATAAAAGAAGTTTGTGAAGTTGTTCAGGTAGAAAAAACCATGGAGGCAATAAGCGAAGAAGCGCTAAGACAAGCAAAGGAATTTGATAAAAAAACCTTCAAGGTTATAACAAATAGAGCAAATAAGAGTTTCCCTATGAATTCTCTTGATGTATCAAGAGAAATTGGCGGATATATTTTAGATAATTCTAGTGACCTTACTGTAAGTGTGAAAAATCCAGAAGAAATTATATATGTGGAAATCAGAGCTAATGCATATGTTTTCTCGAAGAAAATAAAGGGTGCTGGTGGAATGCCATATGGCATTAATGGAAGTACTATGCTTATGTTATCTGGTGGGATTGATTCTCCAGTAGCAGGGTATCTAATGGCAAGAAGAGGAACAGAAGTATCTTCAGTATATTTTCATAGTCATCCATATACTAGTGAAAGAGCTAAAGAAAAAGTTATCGATTTAGCTAAAATTTTGGCTTCTTATACAGGGCAGATGAAACTTTATATTGTTCCTTTCACCGAAATTCAAATGAAGATTATGGAGCTTTGTCCAGAGGATGAGCTTACAATCATAATGAGAAGATTTATGATGAGGGTTTCTTGTACTCTTGCTGAAAGAAATAAAATACAATCAGTAAGTACTGGTGAAAGTATTGGGCAAGTTGCAAGTCAAACAATGGAAGGATTAATTGTAAGTACTGATGTAGCAGATAGACCTGTTTTTAGACCACTTATTGCTATGGATAAAGAGGATATTATGGATATATCTAGAAAGGTAGGAACTTACGATACATCAATTTTACCTTATGAAGATTGTTGTACTATATTTGTTCCTAAACATCCTAAAACAAAGCCTGTTCTTGAATATATATGTAGGTCAGAGGAGAATCTAGATATTGAAGAATTAGTGAAAGAAGCTGTTGATAATACAGAAATACTTTTGCTTAAACATGAAAATAATTAGTTAAAAGCCGTTAGGTTATTGACAAAAAATGTGCTTTGCATTATACTTGCGTTAAGTTTATCGGAAAAGTCGGTAAAGAGAGGTGTTACTTTGAAAATTTCAACAAAAGGAATATATGGATTAAAAGCTATAGTAGATCTAGCATGTTACTCTGTAAATGAAGTAGTAACAATAAAGAGTATATGTGAAAGGCAGGGATTATCTGAGCGATATTTGGAGCAGATATTCTCATTGCTTAGAAAGAATGGGATAATCGTAGGAAGAAAAGGGTCTCAAGGTGGATATACATTAGCAAAAAAACCTAAGGAATTAACTGTCTATGAAATACTAACTGCATTAGAAGGAGAACTTACTTGCAGACCAAAGGTAGATGTCAATAATGATTTAGATGATATTATATCTTTTTCAGTTTGGAAGGTTATAGATGAGACGACTAAAAAGTTACTTGAAGAAAAAAATCTTGAAGAACTAGTTGATGAGTATAATAGAAACAGAACTAAGCAAAGTATGTATTATATTTAAAATTTGTATTGGGGAGATATATTTATGAAAATTGCAAAAAGCTTTGTTGAGCTTATTGGAAAAACACCCATGGTGGAAATCGAAAGATATAATAAGAATAACGCGTTAAAATCAAAAATAATAGTTAAAGTTGAAGAATATAATCCAACTGGAAGCGTAAAAGATCGTGCTGCATTAGCAATGATAGAAGCAGCAGAAAGAGAAGGAAAGATAAAAAAGGGTACAGTAATAATTGAACCTACCAGTGGTAATACTGGTATAGGACTTGCTTTTATAGCAGCTGTAAAAGGGTATAGAATGATTCTTACTATGCCTGAATCTATGTCTGTTGAGAGAAGAAAGCTTCTTAAAGCATACGGTGCAGACGTAGTACTTACTCCTAATCTAGAGGGTATGCCAGGTGCTATTAAGAAGGCAGAAGAACTAGCAAAGGAATTTGACAGTGCATTTATTCCACAACAATTTGACAATCCAAATAACCCAAAATATCATAAGGAAACAACTGCAGTAGAAATCTATGAAGATACTGAAGGAACAGTAGATATAGTAGTAGCGGGAGTAGGTAGTGGTGGAACTATAAGTGGAATTGGTGAATATTTAAAAGAAAAGAATCCTAATATTAAAATAGTTGCTGTAGAACCATTAGATTCAGCTGTTATATCAGGTGGTAGACCAGGGGTTCATAAACTACAAGGATTAGGAGCAGGTTTTATACCAAAAAATTATTATCCATCTGTAGTTGACGAAGTAATCACAGTTTCTAGTGAAGATGCTTTTGATAAGATGAAAGAACTAACAAAGACTGAAGGAATTTTTGCAGGAATATCTTCTGGGGCCGCACTTCACGCTGCAACTGAAATAGCTAAAAAAGAAGTTGGAAAAAATATTGTTGTAATATTACCAGATACAGGTTTTAGATATTTATCAGAACCTATATTTGAAGAATAGTTTTTTAGGAAGGTATTATTATGGCTGGAAAACAAGTGTTTAATGAAAATGATATTGGAGAGTTAATTGGCGACATAGAAGCTTTAGATAGCGATGTCGTACATAAAGTATTTTTACGAAGGCTAATTGTAGAAGGAAATTTCAATGAAGGAGAAAATTATCTTTTCGATTTACTGGAAAAGCAAAAAACGAAAAGTATACTGGATATAGGAAAAGAATTCTATGAAACTTTAAGCAAGAAGAGTGATGAAGAACTACAAAATGGAAATTTTTCTAGAGAAGAAATAGAGCAAGGATTAGAAGATTTAAACTTGTTATATAAGGATATGTAGAGTAAAGTTAAAAAAGCAAGGCTATAGGAAGTATGGCCTTGCTTTTTTATTTTATGCATAAAATAAATTTAATACCATATAATTGAAAAAGATATTATTATCAAATTTATCAATGAAACATATAATGAAATACGGAGTAATTTATAATTCCAAAATAAATAAGGTAATTCAAGTCTTATAAAATTTTAAAGTCTTAGGATGTAATCATTTACAACAAAAATTAATAAAGCTCAGCTCTAATTAAAAACATTACCTTTTATTATTAAATTTTTTATATAGGGCAAATAGATTAGTATTTGCAACAATAGATAAAAGATATTTTGAAGGAGTTGAATGAGATCTATGATAAATGCTGATAAAATTTTAGAGTGTTCAAAAAGAGATGATGAAAAAAATTGGACAATAATGTGGTATAACGATATAGAGAAACTATTAGTTAGAAGTGAAATTAAGCCTAAGGTTTTTTTTATTAATGGTGTTAGTGGATCTGGTAAAACAACTCTAATTAATAATTTGATTAGATTAAAAGCAGAATTTCTAAATGTTGAAGATTTCGATGAAGGCTTTGATGGAAAAGAAAAACAAGAACAGTGGCGAAGAAGGAGAATGGAACAGTTAATTGACTCTGCAATAATAAATGAAAAGATAGGAAAAATAACCTTAGTAATTGGATCATATTTGATTGAAGAAGTAAAAAATACAAGGAATTTTAAATACTTAAGAAACGTAAGTTATGGATTATTGAATATTGATGACATAGAATTAACAAAAAGACTAAGGATGAAAGGTTATGAAGAAAATGTTATAGAAAGCAATAAAATGCTAGCAAAAAGAATGCTTCAAGATATTAGGGAAGAGGAAAATACTTTTATTGTTGAAAGTAGAAATAACTTACCAGATGAGACTTTATGCAAAGTAGTGGACTGGATATTAAATTCGGTAATTTGATAGGACTCCAAGGCGGTGCCTTGGAGTTTGTTTTATAATTCCAGATTTAAATAAAAAATCCACATTTATATTTAATACTAAATAAATCATACCTAATAAAGTAATATTAATGAATTATATATAAAAGATTGATAATAATTATGATATTTTCAGTGTTACTTTTATAAAAAAGATATATAATATAATCAAGTAAACATAAAGACAGATAGGATGAAAAACTAAGTGAAAAAATTTAAGAAATTTTATATAGAGATAACAAACAAGTGTAATTTGGCTTGTGATTTTTGTCCAAAGACTAAAAGGAAAGCGCAGTTAATGGATTATGAAAGTTTTTGCAAAATATTGGACGAAATAAGACCGTACACTGATTATATATATTTGCATGTGAAGGGAGAACCATTATCACACCCAGAATTAGAGCGGTTTTTAGATGTAAGTTATGAAAAAGGTTTTATGGTCAACATCACTACAAATGGTACTCTGATTAAAAATGTTGAGGATAAGATAATTACAAAAAAAGCATTAAGACAAATAAACTTTTCATTACACAGCTTTGATGGAAATAATCAAAAAGGTGATAAAGGAGACTATATAAATAATATCTTAGATTTTACTGCTAAAGCTAATCAAGATACAGATATGATAATATCCTTTAGGTTATGGAACTTAGATGAAGATAATATTACAAATCTCCAGAAAAAAAAGAATAGAGAGATATTAGAAGCTATTGAGAAACAGTTTGGTCTACCATATAAGATACAAGAAGAAATTATTCAAGGTAGAGGTATAAAACTTAAAGACAGAATTTACTTAAATCAGGATTATCGATTTCAATGGCCTGATATAGACATAGAAGAGATAAGTTCCAAGGGATTTTGTTATGGTCTTAGAAATCAAATAGGAATATTAGTTGATGGAACAGTAATTCCATGCTGTCTTGATGGTGAAGGAATTGTTAATCTCGGAAACATTAAAGAAAAAGCTTTTAGTGAAATAATAGAATCTCAGAGAGTGAAAATGATTATTGAGGGTTTTTCCAGTGGAATAGCAACAGAGGAATTATGTAAAAGATGTGGATATAGAAAGAGATTCAGTAGTAATTAATAAGATAATGCAAAGTTTCTAACTTGTTACAGTTCTTGTGTACACATTACTTCATTGCTATAATAAGATTATATGATAAGTGATGAGGGATTCTAGCAGATAACAAGTCATCAAAGGGAGATGAAAAGATGAAAAGGAAGTTTGCGGATAAGTCGAATTGGTCACGAGTTTTAAAAAAACAATTCAAGTTAACTTACGTAGATGATGAAGAATATAGAGGTTATGTCTCTATGATAAAAATAGAGAAAATAAAGTATCCTTTAATTAAGACAATGAACAATAAGGATTATCGAATAGCAGATGAAGGATTTATTTGGCTTAGTCATATTCCCGAAGATAAACATTATGCTATAACGAGTATGTTTGATGAGAAAGGTAAAATAATACAGTGGTATTTTGATATTATAAAGGATAGCGGAGTTAATGAAAAAGGAATTCCATATTTTGATGATTTGTATCTTGATGTTGTTATTTTACCATCTGAAGAAATAATTTTATTAGATGAAGACGAACTAAGGCAAGCGTTAAAAATCAAAGACATTACGGAAGATGAATTTAGGTTAGCTTATAGAGAAGCAGAAGGTGTAATAGGTACTTTTGGAACAAATATAGACAAGCTTAAAGAGTTTAGCAATCAGCAATTAGAGCGGTTGATTAGAGCATAGCCCCTAGTCAAAAGAAAATGGGAGTTAGTAACAATGACAAAGTATTATTTAGTGAGACACGGCGAACCAAAATGGTCCTTGAAGGATAAGTATCATTTAAAGGAGAGTATTGTAGACCATATACCTCTGACAAAGAATGGCGTAAAGGAGGCTACACGCCTTGCAAAAGATGAGAGAATAAGAAATTCTCAAATAATTATAACCTCACCATACACAAGAGCACTACATACTGCAGCGATTCTGTCAAGGGAAACGGGAATGGAACTGAGAGTTGAGATGCAGCTTAGAGAATGGCAACCAGACACGCTATTTTCCATGAATGATGAGGATGAAGAAAATGATAGCAGAAATTTGGGTAAAAAGAAAATTTGGCTTGAAACAAAAAGTCTTAAAGGAAGAATTCTTGAAGTATTAGATAAGTACTCAGAATATTCAGAGGTTACTGTAGTAACTCATGAGATGATTATTAATACCTTAGTAAGAAGCAGAGATATAGATTATTGTTCTATAACGGAATTTGAAATTTAATTGTAAGTTTGTTGCGAAAGGTTAACTCTTATCCAGTTAATCTTTTTTTGTTAACAAAAATAAATTTATTTTATACTTTTGAAACTTGTTAGGATATTTTATGCATATAATAATTAAAGAAGGTTCTATTATATATAATTTTGTGCTTGCATATTTAGAATGAATAAAAAAAATGTTTATCTTTCAAGTGTAAGAAAATTAATTATAAAAACACGTGTAAAATTAATATTTTATAAAAAAATCGTAAAAGTATTGACGAGATATGCAAGAAAGAGATAAGATAAATTCAAATGTCTTATTATGCATTGAAACATGAGCAGAAAAAAGGGGGCGGTTAGATGCCAGTTAGAAATAAAGACGGTGAAAAAATATTTATTGTTGATACTACCTTAAGAGATGGGGAGCAAACGGCAGGGGTAGTATTTGCAAACCATGAAAAGATAACTATAGCAGAAATGCTTAATGATTTAGGGGTAGATCAACTTGAAGTTGGTATCCCTGCAATGGGTGGAGACGAGCTTGAAGCGATTAAAGCTATTGTTAAGAGAAATCTAAAAAGTAGCATAATGGCTTGGAATAGAGCTGTAATAGCGGATATTGAAAAATCGATTAGTTGTGGTGTTGATGCAGTAGCTATATCTATTTCAGTATCTGATATACACATAAAGCATAAATTGCAGACTACAAGAGAATGGGTTCTTGAAAGTATGGTTAAATCTGTAGAGTTTGCTAAGAAACATGGAATGTATGTATCTGTAAATGGTGAAGATGCTTCAAGAGCAGATATGGATTTCCTTGTTCAGTTTGCAACGGAAGCAAAAAAAGCAGGAGCAGATAGAATTAGATATTGTGATACTATAGGATTACTTGATCCATTTACAACAAAATCTAATATTGAAACAATAATTAAAAGAACAGATTTCAACATTGAAATGCATACTCATAATGACTTTGGAATGGCTACAGCTAATGCATTAGCTGGGGTTATGGGTGGCGCAAATCATATTGGTGTAACTGTTAATGGATTAGGTGAAAGAGCAGGAAATGCTGCCCTTGAAGAAGTATTAATGGGATTAAAGCACGTATATGGATATGATGTTGATGTTGACACAAAGATGTTCAAAGAAGTCTCAGAATATGTTTCAAGAGCATCAGGTAGAGAATTACCAGCATGGAAAGCCATTGTTGGATCAAATATGTTTGCTCATGAATCAGGGATACACGCAGATGGAGCTATAAAGAATCCAAGAAACTACGAAGTTTTTGATCCTGAAGAAGTTGGACTTGAGAGACAAATCGTTATTGGTAAGCATTCAGGAAAAGCAGGAATTGTAAACAAGTTTAAAGAGTATAATATCGAACTTGATGCTCAAGCTGCAGAATGGATGTTAGAGAAGGTTAGAGAAACAGCTGTTAGACTTAAGAGAACTCTCTTCGATAAAGAATTAGTTCAGTTATATAATACTTATCTTAAGGAAAAGAACCAATAGAAATGTTAATAATTATTCGCTAGCTACAGTTATAGTTATGGTTGAAGTAATATAACATAGAAAGAATTTTAACAGTGCTAGCGAACTTTAAAACAATAGAAAGATGCAATACTAGGAGGATGAAAAATGCATAATATAACTTTAATACCAGGAGACGGAATAGGACCAGAAGTGGCAGCAGCCATGAAAAGAGTTGTAGATAGTACAGGAGTACAAATTCAATGGGAAGTTGTTGAAGCTGGAGAAGCTTTAATAGAAAAATACGGTACTCCATTACCAGAGTATGTTTTAGACTCAATAAAGAAAAATAAAATTGCTATAAAAGGACCAATTACAACACCAGTTGGAAAAGGCTTTAAAAGTGTTAATGTAACCTTAAGACAAACTTTAGATCTATATGTAAATTTAAGACCTGTAAAGAGTTTTAAAGGAATCCCTTCAAGATACGAAAATATTGACCTAGTTATAGTTAGAGAAAACACTGAAGATTTATATGCGGGAATAGAACATAAAATTGGAGATTACGGCGCAGAAAGTATAAAGCTAATCACAAGACCAGCTTGTGAAAGAATAGTTGATTTTGCTTTTGATTATTCTGTGAAAAATGATAGAAAGCTTGTTACAACTGTACATAAAGCAAATATCATGAAGTTAACTGACGGATTATTTTTACAAGTTTCAAAGGAAATTGCAGAAAAATATTCATCTATTGATTTCAGTGATTTAATAGTAGATGCATGTTGCATGAACTTAGTAATGACACCAGAAAAATATGATGTTATGGTTATGCCAAACTTATATGGTGATATTGTATCTGATTTATGCTCAGGTTTCGTTGGTGGTTTAGGAATGATTCCAGGTGCTAATATTGGTAAGGAATATGCAGTGTTTGAAGCAGTTCATGGAAGTGCTCCTCAAATAGCAGGAAAAAATATTGCTAACCCTACAGCAATTATCCAATCAGCAGTAATGATGTTAAGACATATCGGAGAATATGAATGTGCTGAAAAAATAGAAAAATCTCTTGCAAAAGTATTTGAAGAAGGTAAAGTTCTAACAGTTGATTTAGGTGGAACTGCTACTACAGAAGAATTTGCAGATGAAATTATAAAAAATCTTTAAGCTTTAATAAGAAAGCTATCTCAAGATAAAGAGTATTCTAATCTGAGATAGCTTTTTTTATGGTGGATAGTTATAGCTTTATAATCTGTATATAAAATTTATCATTTTTCTTGGTAGGAAAATTATATGAATAGTAACGTAGTATATGGTATTATATAATTGTCTATGAAAAGTCTAATTGGAATATTATACTTAGTTTTAAGAGTATTAAAAGGATATATCTTTTATAAGTCATAGTAGATCTAGAAATAATAAAGATTAAAACATAAATAATAAAGATTAAAACATAAATAATAAAGATTAAAACATAAATAATAGGTAAGCGGAAAGTACTTTATCACTAGATATTTAAAGGAGAAGATATTTAAATGACAAATGACTCTATGATAAAAACTCGAATCCAATTAAAATTAGAGCATGATGAAGAGAAGAAAGTTGACTTTACTCAAATTAGTAGCTTAAGTGATAATTCAGAAAAAGAAGAAAATTATATAGATGATCTTACTTTTAATGATTTGAACTTAAAAAATATATTCAAAAAAATCGATAAGACATTTACAACACCAGGCCAAGAAGTATTATATCATATGTTAAGAAGGCCATTAATCGACAAAGAGAAGTTAGAGGCTAGAAAGAAGATAATCGATAGTTTTGAAAAAAATCAAAAAGCATCAGATGATGTTGCAGAAACGTTATTTAAATTAGATAAAACCTTTGCAAATTCTAAGAGCATTCTTTGGAGTGAGTTTCAAGATTCAGAATTACTTAGTGTTGTAAGCAAGGCTTTAGCTATTACACCTATAATATGGATTATATTAGGAATTGTATTGATGGCACCAAGTTATGCATTCTTATTTTTCGCGAATTTAATTGTAAACAGCATTTTAAATATGAAAATTGAAAATGCCCTTATGGGAAGAACTAAAATAGCAGGCTATTTAGCTGAAACCATTAAAACTGCTGAGAGAATAGCTGATTTAAACCTTGAATTTTTAGGTGACTATAATAGTAATTTAAAGGAACTTACAAAAAGCTGCAGAGGTGTTAAAAGAGCAGGACGATTGCTCACAAAGATCATTAAGTTTAACGAATTGCTTGATATTTTTAATAACATATTTGTTTTAGAGGTTAACTGCTATTTTGTAATAATGAAACAATTAAAAAGCAGAAAAGAAGAATTAAGACAAATATATTATATCGTTGGAGAAATTGACACCATTCTTTCCATATCTAATTTTAGAAAAATGCAAAGCAATATAAGTGATCCTATGTTTGTTGAAGAAAAGTATCTAAAGATGACAGATATGGTTCATCCACTAATAAAAGAGCCTATAAGCAATAATGTAGTTTTAGATAATCATGGCATAATGATAACCGGTTCTAATATGTCAGGAAAATCAACATTTCTAAGAACTGTGGGCATAAATGCACTTCTTGCTCAAACAATTTTAACTACCTTTTCAAAAGAGTATAAAGGAAGTATATTTTATATATCTTCATCTATATCTCCAGAAGATAGTATTGTTGAAGGAAAAAGCTATTACTTAGGAGAGGCTGAAGGAATCTTAAGAATAGTAAATAAGAGTAAACTAAAGGTACCTACATTAGCTATGATAGATGAAATTTTTAGAGGTACAAACCCTGTTGAAAGAATTAGTGCAGCAGCTAATATTTCTAATTACCTTGTAGAAAACAATGCACTTCCTTTAATCGCGACTCATGATTTAGAACTTACAAAGATGGTTAATAACTTTAAGTTCTTCTATCTCAAAGAAGATGTAAAGGATGGAGGAATGACTTTTGATTATAAATTGAGAGAAGGGATATCACCTACAAGAAATGCTATTAAGCTTTTAAAGATGTTAGGATATCCCAAAATTATCATTGATACAACAGAAGAACAAATTAAGCATTACAAATAAAAATAAATTTTACATGAATATAAATTTTCATTAAGATATAAAATCGCTGACAAAATAAAATGTTAGCGGTTTTTTTAGTGTCAAGGTGAATTAGAAGAATCAATAAATATTTATAAAATACATATAATAAAAAATATGAATAAGAGGTGATACTATGGAAAGCTATGGTTTGGTATTTGGTGGAGGAGGGGCAAAGGGAGCTTATGAAATAGGAGTATGGAAAGCAATAAAGGAAATGAACCTAAAGATTGATTTAGTAGTAGGAACCTCTATAGGAGCAATCAATGGTGCGTTCTTTGCTCAAAATGATTTTAATCTTGCCTTAGACCTTTGGACAAATATTACTGCAGAAAAAATAATTACTTTTTCTGAAAAGCTTCATTGTTCTAGAAATATCTTGCAAGTAAGAAATATGCCAATGTTGCTTAAAGAAATACACAGAAATAAAGGGATAGATACAACGGAGTTAAAAAATCTTCTTACAGAAAACATAGATGAAGAAAAAATTATAAATTCGCCTATAGATTATGGGCTTGTTACTTTTTCACTGAAAGAGCGGAAGGGCATGGAGTTATTTAAAGAAGCTATTCCTAGAGGTAAATATATAGATTATATTATAGCAAGTTGTTGCTTTCCAGGTTTAAAAAGGCAGATAATAGAAGACAAAGAATTTATTGATGGAGGATTTGCAAACAACATACCAATTTCTATGATTCTGTCAAAAGGTATAAAAAATATTATTGCAGTAGATGTAAAAGGTCCTGGCTTCAATAAAAGTATTTCCACTGCTGGGGCAAATATAATAACTATAAAAAGCAATGAAAATCTTGGGGGAATTTTTGAGATTAATTCAGATACAATCAACTCGAATATAGAATTTGGCTATTTTGATACGTACAAGGCTTTCGGATACCTTAAAGGGAAGTATTATTATTTTACAATTGAAGAATACTTTAACTTTCAAAAGAAATACTCGTCAGATATATTAGAGGGGATTGAAGAAGCTGCAAGCATATTTGACATTGATAAAAAGAAGGTATATAAGGCAAGGGAATTTATTCAGTTGATTGCAGAAGCATATGAAAATCTTCAGGAGAGAAATCAAAGGCCTAACACTGATTTAACTTTAGAAAATTTAATGGCAGTGATAAAAAGTAAAACGAAAACTACCATTGACAGTACAACTCTTCTTTTTTATACAAGTAAGATTATTGAATCTGAACGTTTGAAAGGTGCTACTGAGGGAATTGCAAAACTTATAGCTAGCAAGCTTTATAAAGCAGCATGCTCAATTATATATTTAAGGGATTGTAGTTATTTTTAGAGTTTATAACTGTGAAAGTATTTTGGTGCTTGGAATACTGCTCAAGATTTACAGAATGTTGCTACGTGTATATTATGGAAAGACTTATAATTCCTAATATATTTCATTGACTTTCATCATCTAATTTACATACAATGTAAGTAATACACTAGAGATAGAAGGTGAAGAAATGAAAATAGGAGTAATAGCAGATACACATTTAGTTAAGAATTCTGAAGAATTACAGAACTTTTTAGAAAATAATTTTCAAATGGTGGATATGATAGTTCATTGTGGGGATTTTAAAACCCTTAAAATATTAGAGGTACTAAGGAATTTTAAGAAAACTGTTGCTGTTTACGGTAATAATGATGGAGAAGATTTAAGAGCAGTACTTAAGGAAAAAGAGATATTTTCAGTTGAAGGATATAGAATCGGAGTAATTCACGGACATCAAGGAATAGGGCAACTAACTGTTGATAGAGCATATAATAGTTTTAAAGATGAAGCTGTAGATTTAGTCATATTTGGTCATAGCCATCAACCACTATTTACTGGTAGATTTGGACAAATGATGCTTAATCCTGGAACTCTTTTAAGGAAAAGAAAAGAAAGATGGTATTCTTATGCGGTTATAGATTTAGGGGAGAAAATCCAAGTATCCTTTAGGCTCAGTGAGCAAAAATAAGTAGTTCTTATTATAAACAAATATCAATGGGTTCTAAGATTAACTTCTTAGACTAAAAAATAAAAGCTTAATCTTGGAGAAAATAAAAGCCAAGATATAAGCTTTTATTTTTTATATATTTAATTAGTAACGTTTAATATAAGTGAATTTATTACAAAAGTATAAACAAGTATAGATAATTGTTGAAAAAGTTCTAAAAATGCATTAATATATAATTCTATCAAAAATATTACATACGCTCATGCTGAATACTCAAAAGTATCATAGTGGATAAAAGGTGTATTATCTTAAGTAATTAAGTTTTAAATTAATGGGAGGAATAAAAAAATGGATGAAAATATAACTAATCAACAAAGTTTTGAGGCACTACCACCAAGCACGACTGGAGGTTACTTTGGAAGTCCTACGGCTGATATATATCTAGGAGAGTATTATAATGAAGAGATATATGGAAATGGTGGAGATGATATTTTACACGGAGCAGGTGGAGACGACACTATATACGGTGGAGAAGGAAATGATACATTAGAAGGTGGCATTGGTAGTGATACATATATATTTCAAAAGGGTTATGGACAAGATATTATAAATAATTTCACAGAAATAAATGATACTACTGAAATAGACACTTTAAAGATGGTTGGAATAAGGGAAGAAGAAGTATATGCAGTAAGAGATGGACAAGATCTTATATTAAATATAAAATATACAAATGACAAAATGGTAGTAAAAGGATACTTTAATAATGGAACCTATTCCTTAGAGAAAATAATCTTTGATGGAAATGTTGCATGGGATGTAGCCAAGACAAATAAAATGGTTTTAAGAACAACTGTGGAAGGAACAGAAGCAAATAATACGATAAGTGGTATAGCTAGTACTAATACTGTAGTAATAGGTAAAGGTGGAGACGATATAATCACAGGTATTAATGGCAATGATCTTTTATATGGTGGAGATGGAGATGATAAATTAAGTGGTGGATTAGGAAATGACGATTTATATGGCGGAGCTGGAAATGATAAATTGTACGGAGAAAGTGTAAATCCTTCAGGAACGGAAATTGGAAATGATATTTTAGACGGTGGAACGGGGAATGACTTTTTATATGGAGGTTATGGAGTTGATACTTATATATTCAAAAGAGGCTATGGAGAAGATACTATAAATAATTCTGTTCCAAGTGGGAGTAACTCAGTAGATATATTGAAAATGATAGGAATTAAAGAATCTGAAGTGAAAGCAGTAAGAGAAAGCGATGATCTTTTACTAATTATAAAAGAAACTAATGATAGTGTAAGAATTCAGAATTATTTTAAGGGTGGATCATATTCTTTGGGAAAAATGGTTTTTGATGATGTAGAGTGGGATGTTACTAAAGCAAAGGAAAAAGCTATGTTAAGTACCATTGAAGGAACAGAAGAAATCGATAAAATAGTAGCTTTCAGTAATTTCAATACTATAGTAAATGGTAAAGGCGGAGAGGACACAATATCAGGTAACAATGGTGACGATGTGTTTTATGGTGGAACTGGTAATGATACTTTAAGTGGATCTTCTGGAAGTGATACATTAAGAGGAGAAAATGATGATGACATATTATTGGGCGGAATTGGTGATGATGAATTATATGGCGGAGCTGGAAATGATAAATTGTACGGAGAAAGTGTAAATCCTTTAGGAACAGAGACTGGAAATGATATTTTAGACGGTGGAACAGGGAATGACTTTTTATATGGAGGCTATGGAGTTGATACTTATATATTCAAAAGAGGCTATGGAGAAGATACTATAAATAATTCTGTTCCAAGTGGGAGTAACTCAGTAGATATATTGAAAATGATAGGAATTAAAGAATCTGAAGTGAAAGCAGTAAGAGAAAGCGATGATCTTTTACTAATTATAAAAGAAACTAATGATAGTGTAAGAATTCAGAATTATTTTAAGGGTGGATCATATTCTTTGGGAAAAATGGTTTTTGATGATGTAGAGTGGGATGTTACTAAAGCAAAGGAAAAAGCTATGTTAAGTACCATTGAAGGAACAGAAGAAATCGATAAAATAGTAGCTTTCAGTAATTTCAATACTATAGTAAATGGTAAAGGCGGAGAGGACACAATATCAGGTAACAATGGTGACGATGTGTTTTATGGTGGAACTGGTAATGATACTTTAAGTGGATCTTCTGGAAGTGATACATTAAGAGGAGAAAATGATGATGACATATTATTGGGCGGAATTGGTGATGATGAATTATATGGCGGAGCTGGAAATGATAAATTGTACGGAGAAAGTGTAAATCCTTTAGGAACAGAGACCGGAAATGATATTTTAGACGGTGGAACAGGGAATGACTTTTTATACGGAGGTTATGGAGTTGATACTTATATATTTAGAAGAGGCTATGGAGAAGATACTATAAATAATTCTGTTCCAAGTGGGAGTAACTCAGTAGATATATTGAAAATGATAGGAATTAAAGAATCTGAAGTGAAAGCAGTAAGAGAAAGCGATGATCTTTTACTAATTATAAAAGAAACTAATGATAGTGTAAGAATTCAGAATTATTTTAAGGGTGGATCATATTCTTTGGGAAAAATGGTTTTTGATGATGTAGAATGGGATGCAGCAAAAGTAAACGCTATTGTTGTTCAAGAAAGAGGAAGTAGTCCTTTAGATGGTAATGACACCTTAATTGGAACAGAAGGTTCTGATACATTATATGGAGGACTTGGAGATGATACATTAAAGAGTCTTGGAGGAAATGACATTCTAGAAGGTGGAGCCGGAACTGATATTTTAGAAGGTGGATCTGGTAATGACATTTACATATTCAAAAAAGGATACAGAGAAGATACTATAATTAACTCTACTTTAGAAGATAATATTTCGGAAATAGATACATTAAAGATGCTTGGTATAACTGAAGACGAAGTTAAGGCAGTGAGAGAAGGACAAGATCTTAGAATATTTGTCAAAGAAACTGGTGAAGGTGTAAAAATCAAGGATTATTTTAACTATGGTTCATCTGCTATAGATAAAATCGTATTCGAAGGAAATGTAGAATGGGATATAGCAAAAACAAAAGAAAAGGCTATGTTAAGTGCTATAGAAGGAACAGAAGTAAATGATACATTGGTTGGTTATAGTGATTTTAACAATATAATAAAAGGATATGATGGTGACGATAATATTACAGGAAGCAATTATAAGGATGAGTTATACGGAGGAAATGGAAATGACATTATAGTTGCTGGAGTTGGCGATGACTCTTTAGAAGGCGGAGCTGGAATTGATAATTTAGATGGTGGAACTGGAAATGATTTATTAAACGGCGGATACGATAACGATACATTAAAAGGTGGAGATGGAAATGATATTTTAATTGGTGGAAGTGGTTATGACATTTTAGAAGGTGGTAACGGTAATGATACTTACATATTTAAACAAGGCTTTAGACAAGATATCATAAATAATTCAAATACATCAAATGATATTACAGAAGTAGATATATTAAAGATGGAAGGCCTTAAAGAGAGTGATGTAAGGGTATCAAGACAAGGTCAAAACCTTATATTAGGTATAAGGGAAACTGGTGAATATGTAAAAGTTCAAGGGTATTTTAATTATGATTCATCTGCTTTAAAGAAAATAATATTTGATGGAAATGTAGAGTGGGATATAGAAAAGACTAGACAAGTAGCAATGGCTACTACTATAGAAGGAACTGAAGGAAGAGATATAATCCAAGGCTACAGTGATTTTAATAATAAAATAGTAGCGAAGGGTGGAGATGATGAGGTTACAGGAAGTGACAATAATGATACCTTAGATGGTGGAGCTGGAATTGATATTTTAAATGGAAAAGGTGGAAATGACACTTTAATCGGTGGTATGGGAAATGATAGCTTACTTGGAGGAACAGGAAATGATAGCTTACTTGGCGGTATTGGAAATGACATATTAAAAGGAGAAGCTGGAGATGATACTTTAAATGGTGGCATAGGAAATGATACTTTAATTGGAGGCTATGGCACAGATATCTACAAATTTAAAAAAGGTTTTGGCCAAGATATAATAATTAACTCTAATGAAACAAACGCTTTTGAATTAGATAGATTGGACATGGACGGAATAAAAGAAGAAGAAGTTAAAGCTACAAGAGAGGGACAAGACCTTGTATTGATTATAAAAGAAACAGAGGAAAGCATTAGAATTCAAGATTATTTTACCTATGGATCAAGTGCTATAAGCAAGATAAAGTTTGATGATGCAGAGTGGAACATAACAAAAGTGAAAGAAATGGCTATGGCAAATGTAATAGAAGGAACAGAAGGCGATGATCAGATTAATGCTTATAGTGATTTCGATACCAAAGTAGAAGGAAGAGGTGGAATTGATACAATCCTTGGAGATAGCGGTAATGATAATTTTAAAGGTGAAGGTGGAAATGACATTTTAACTGGCGGAAGCGGAAATGATGTTTTAGACGGTGGAGACGGAGACGACTCTTTGGATGGTGGACAAGGAGATGATCTTTTAGTTGGTGGAAATGGAAATGACACTATAAATGCAGGAAGTGGAAATGATACTTTAAACGGTGGAAGTGGAAATGATACTTTAAGTGGTGACATTGGAGATGATATATATATATTCAAAAAAGGATATGGACAAGATATTATAGACAACCACACTGCAACAATTAATGATATAGATATATTAAAAATGGATGGGATAAAAGTAGAAGATATAGATGTGATAAGACAAGGCAAAGATCTTATACTAATAATTAAGGATACAAAAGAGAGCTTAACAATTCAAGGATATTTTAATTATGGAACATATTCTTTAGATAAGATAGTTTTTGATGGAAATGTAGAATGGGATGTAGACAAGGTAAAAGAAATTATAAGATATATAGAAGGTACTGAGGCAATAGATACAATTCAAGGTTTTGATGATCTTGATAATGTAATACAAGGATATGGTGGAGCTGATATTATCACTGGAGGTAGCAATAAAGATTCTATATTCGGTGGTTCTGGAAATGACAATATACATGGTAACGATGGAATTGACATTTTATCAGGCGGAAATGAAGATGATAGCTTGTATGGAGATGATGGAAATGACATCTTAAAAGGAGAACTAGGAAATGATACTTTATACGGAGGACTAGGAAATGATTCACTAGACGGGGCTGAAGGAGATGACACATTATTTGGTGAGCAAGGAGATGACTCTTTAGTTTCAGGTATTGGTAATGACATATTAGATGGAGGTCTCGGAAATGATTATTTAGTTGGAGGCCTTGGAAATGACACCTATACATTCCAAGAAAATTATGGACAAGATATTATAAACAATCTTAATGTGGGGGCAAATAATTCAGAAGTAGATATATTAAATATGGTTGGAATACAATCAGTAGATGTAACTGCTGTAAGAAGTGGACAAGATCTTATACTAAAAGTAAAAGAAAAGAATGATAGTGTAAGTATTCAAGGATATTTTAATTATGATTCAGCTGCTCTAAGCAATATCATTTTTGCAGATAACGTTAAATGGGATGTTACAAAAATAAAGGAAATGCCAATAACTGTAGAAGGAACAGATAACGTTGATACAATAATTGGCTTTAGTGAATTAAAAAATATAGTATTGGGTAAAGGTGGAACTGATATAATTACAGGAAGCTCTAATGCCGATACTTTAGATGGTGGTCTTGGAAATGATATGTTAGCTGGAGGAGCTGGCGATGACATCCTAAAAGGTGGAGATGGTGATGATAGTTTAACTGGTGGAATTGGAAATGACATTTTAGATGGAGAACAAGGAAATGATCATTTAATAGGTTCCTATGGAAATGATACATATATATTTAGAAAAGGCTATGGAGAAGAGAGAATAGAAAATTATGATTCAGGAACTAATAGTAGTGATATAGATGTATTAAAGATGGTTGGAATAATGCCTGAAGAAGTGAAGGTTTTAAGGGAAAATGATGATCTCATACTGACTATAAAAGATACAAATGATAAAGTAACAATTCAAGGATATTTCAATTACGGATCATACGCAGTGAACAAAATAGTATTTGAAAATAATGTAGAGTGGGATATCACTAAAACAAAGGAAATAGCGATGTTGGAAGCTATTGAAGGAACAGATGCAGGGGAAAATTTAACTGGATTTGATGATTTTAATACTATACTAATGGGCAAAGGCGGAGATGACATAATCCAAGGTAAGAATGGAAATGATAAATTATTCGGAGATGATGGAACTGATTATCTAGACGGAGGCTCTGGTGATGATAGTTTATTTGGTGGAAGTGGAAATGACACATACATATTTAAAGTAGGTTATGGACAAGATACAATAAATAATTATACATCCGAAAATGATACGGAAACAGATATCTTAAAAATGGATGGCGTTAATGTAGAAAACATAATAGCATCAAAGGATGATAATTCTCTTATATTATCTATTAGTGGAACAAATGATAGTGTAAGGATACAGGATTATTTCAATGGTGGCACATCTTCTTTGGACAGAATAATATTCCAAGATGGAGTAGAACTTGGCATAGACTACATAAAGAGTATTGTTGATGGTTCATCATCCACAAATAGTTATAGCTTAGTATTAGAAAAATCCATAGAAACTATAGCTGAAGCTGGTGACAGTGGAGTAGCAAATATAGCTCAAGATACTAGTACTGCTAATTCAAGTGCAGATCAATATCTATTTAACTTAAGTAATTAGTAAATAAAAATAAACTTAGCCTAAATAATAGCTAAGTTATGGTAAAAAAGATATATTTGTAGTGGTATAAAGGTATATATGTATTTTTTATATTAAATTAATAAAGAAGAATGAACATAAGGTAAAAGCTCATAGTTGAGGTTCACTCAAATTATGGGCTTTTATTTTTTTCTTATAGAAGTGAATTTTGTGTAGAAAGTTAATTGAGCTAGGTGTTATTGGTAATTTATACGAAAGTCAATAAGAAGATATCTTAAGAATTCATTTTTGAAAACCATTACGATATAATATAAGTAGTTATAGAGATAAACACAAAGAGGCAACTATAAAGTATTAATATTTTTTCTTAACTGGAGATATATCTATAGCCAAAGGAAAAAGAAACTTCATTAAAGTGTATATAAACTTAAAAAACAATACCTCATAAAGTTATTTAGACTATACATATGAAAGGGTGAAGACTTTGAAAATAAAAGAAATAAGAGATAAAATAAAAGAAAATGTTGGCAAAGTGATAATTGGAAAAGATGAAATAATTGATATCTTAATTACAACTGTAATAGCTGGAGGGCATGCACTTTTAGAAGATGTACCTGGAACAGGAAAGACTGTTATGGCTAAAACTCTGGCAAAGTCCATTGGTGGAGATTTTAAAAGAGTTCAATTTACTCCAGACTTACTTCCTTCAGATATCACAGGGATAAACTATTATAATCAAAAGCTTTCAGAGTTCGTATTAAGAAGAGGACCGATTTTCACTAATATTTTATTAGCAGATGAAATTAATAGAGCAACACCTAGAACACAAGGAAGTTTACTTGAGGCAATGGAAGAGAGACAAGTTTCAATTGACGGAGTAACACATAAGCTAGATACTCCTTTTTTTGTTATAGCTACACAAAATCCAGTTGAAACTCAAGGGACTTTTCCACTTCCAGAGGCGCAGATTGATAGATTCCTAGTTAAAATTAATATGGGATATCCTACAAAAGAGGACGGTAAAAAGATAATTCAAAGATTTATGGCAGATAACCCTATGGATACTATAGAAGAAGTTTGTACAAAAGAGGATATTATACAAGCTGCTAAAGAATATCAACAAGTATACCTTTGTGAAGAACTTCAGGATTATATACTAAGTATAATTGATAGAACCTTAAATCATAGTGATATTCTTTTAGGAGTAAGTCCAAGAGGGACCTTAGCACTTGTAAAAGCTGTTAGGGTATATGCAGCAATGGATGGAAGGGATTATGTAACACCTGAGGATATAAAAACCCTATCTCCATATGTTCTTGCTCATAGGATTATTTTAAAGGATGCTATGCGTTATAAAGGTGTTGATAGTAAAGTACTTATTCTAGATATATTAAACGAGATTTCTGTACCAACTGAAAATTGGGAAAATATAAAGGAGAGATAAAAGAAATTATGAGGATAATAGTAATAGTCCTGATTGTATTTCTTGTATATTCTCTACAAAGCAACTTTTACTGTAGGTGGGCTTTTAAGAATCTTTTTGTAACTGTTAAATTTAAAGATAAGGGGGTTTTCAATGGAGAATTCTCAGAAATAGTTGAGACAGTTACAAATAAAAAGCTTCTTCCTTTATGGTGGTTGAGTATAGCCTACACAGTGTCAGGAAGCTTAAGGTTTCGAGATGAAGAAATAAATATAATTCCTAAGGAGAACTATAGAAAGAATTTAGTTTTTCTAAAATCCTATGAAAAGGTAACTAATAGATATGGTTTTTCAGCTGAAAAAAGAGGTTACTATAGAATTGATGAATTGAATATGTCTACTAGCGATGTGTTTTCAAAGTATCATTTAATAGCAAAAGCTCAAAATGAAACAGAGTTTTATGTTTATCCAAAACTTTTATCAAAAGAAGAATTTCAAATTAATTTTAATAGTATAAGTGGAGAAGCTTTAACAAAACGTCATCTTATAGAAGACCCATTTTTTGTAAAATGTATAAGAAATTACGAGCCCTTTGATTCTTTGAAAAAAGTAAATTGGTATGCCACAGCAAAGACTGGTGACCTTAGAGTAAATGAGTATGATTACACAGCTACACAGAAAGTAACAATTTTTCTTAACTGTAAAAAAAGATTGGAATGGGATGATGATGAATTAATTGAAGCATCAATAACTCTAGTAGCATCGTTAATTTCCGACTATGGCAAAAACGGAGTAGAAGTAGAGTTAAGAACTAACGGTACAGATATAATAAGCAATAAGCTGTTAGAAAAAATCACTATTGGTAATGTAAGTTCTTTAACATCACTTTATGAAAGTTTGGCAAGAATTGACATAGATAGAAGTGAAATAAGTATAGATAATCTTTTAAGAACATATAGGGAAGCAGGAAAGCATAATGAAATCATTATAATAATCTCTTATAGCAGTACAAAAGAGATTATTGAGGAATATAACTTAATGCAAGCAGGGGATAACCAAGTTACCTTTATAATGCCTCAAAAGAACACAAATAGAGTTGAAGAACCTATTGATAGAAGAATTCTTTTATGGGAGGTGAACAACTATGATTAAAGATATATCGATTATCGCAACAGATGAAAGTTGGGGATATGTAGCTACAAAGAAATCAATAATTTTTGAAATTGCAGAAAATTTAATGATTTTTTTAACTGCATATAGCTTTATGGCTTTGATTAATCACCAGCTTATTGCTGATACTACAGTTATATTCAGAGGGTTATTATTGTTTATTCCTATAGTTATAGCTAATTTTATTAGAAGAAAATATAAAAAACCATATGTTCATATTATCTTTTCTATAATTATATTGGGATGCTTAGTTCTTTTACCAGTATATTTAGAAGAAAAGATAGGATATTTCTTTTTTATCTTTATAAGTAGTTGTATTTCCATATATAAAAGAACTTTGAAGGTAGTAAGATACGACAATATAAGTGCTTTACTTAGCTATGCTGGAGCTTTAGTGGTTTTGTATTTGATCTCTGCTTGGTTAAAGGATCATTTCATGATGAATTTTATAATGATAGTTGCAATAATAATTTCTATTATCTTTATTGTTTATCTATATTTTCAAAAAACACTAAAGTTGCTGACTTGGGAAGCTCTATATCAAGATAAGTTCAAAGAAAGAATAAAAAAACTCAAAATAACTACTTCTGCAGTAATTATTTCAGCTGTCGTACTACTAATGCTTTTTAGTTATTTTAGTGGGGTTTTTGTATTTATGGATAAAATTCAGGTTGGATTTATTAACTGGTTATCAAAAATCAATGGAGCTTCTTCAATACAGAATACAAATCAATCAGCTGATACTAGTTCCAATGAAACAAATAAAACTCTTTCTGAAACTTTTACTAGTGAACCCTCTAAAGTTGCGGAAGGTATAGTAAAAATTTTAGAATCAGTTATTTTTATCCTTCTTGCAATAGTAGTAATTTTAGCTATTTGGCAACTTGCAAAAAGAATTCTTGAATTTTATAGGAGCTTATTTAATAAAGAAGTAAAAAAGCTAGAAGAAAGAGAATCTGTTTTTTCCATAGATGAAATAAAAGAAAAAGTTTTTAGTAGAAAAATTTTTTCCAGGTTTAATAATAGAGGAAGTAATAAAGAGAAAATTCGTAGACTTTATAATAAAAAGATAAGTTCATTTATAGCAAAAGGTGTAGAGGTAAACAAATCTAGTACTCCAAGAGAAATTGAAAAAAACATAACTAATCAATTTGATATATCTATAAATGATGCAACAAGTTTATATGAAAAGGCTAGATATAGTAAAGAAACTCCAACAACTGACGAGGTTGAAATGATGAAGAAGTTAAAATAGAAAAATACAAGAAAATGATGCTTACAAAGTTCAGTAACTTGTAGGTGTTATTTTTTTGTCTAATTTTATGAAAGAAAAGATTAACTAAATAATTTAAGGCAGCTTTTGCATATTAGTTCATAAGAACTGATATAAAAGAGAGATGTTTTATGGAAAGATGCCTAATTATATACTATAATGTTAAGGACTAAAGGATCTGAATTTCTTTAATTAGACCATTGTGAAAAACAATATTCTTAAAAATTATAATTTTTAAGTACAAAGGAGGAAAGAGTTTTGATTAAACAATTTATTCATTATTATAAGCCGCATAAAAAGATATTTATAGTAGATCTTATATGTGCATTTCTAATTTCAATAACAGACCTTGTTTATCCTATGATTACAAGGACATTTATTAATGATGTAATACCAAATAAAGAGATACAAAAAATCTTTGTTTTCGGAATCGTTCTTATTGTTTTATACATAGTAAGAACTTTTATGGAGTACATTGTTGGTTATTGGGGACATCTTTTAGGTGTTAGAATGGAATACGATATGAGAAAGGACACTTTTTCTCATATTCAAAAGCTTCCTATAAGTTATTTTGATAACAATAAAACAGGAAACTTAATGTCAAGAATAGTAAATGATTTAAATGAAATTACAGAGCTTGCCCATCATGGACCAGAGGATTTATTTATATCAATTGTAATGGTAATAGGATCATTTATTTATCTATGTACTATAAGTGTCAAACTTACAATAATAACATATTTAATTATTCCATTTATGGCTTACTTTGCTGTGAAGTATAATAAAAAAATGAGAAAAAACTTCAGGGCAACAAAAGAAAATATGGCTGAAGTTAATGAAGATATAGAAGATAGTATTAGTGGGATTAGAGTAGTAAAATCTTTTACTAATGAAGAATTCGAAATAAAGAAGTTTGATAAAGGTAATTATAAATTTAAAGTCCTAAGAGGGCAATCCATGAAATACTTAGGAGGATTTGGGGCAGGAATAAATTTCTTTACCAATATGGCTACTGCGATAACTTTAATTGCTGGTGGCTATTTCGTAGCTAAAAGTGAAATTGTAATAGGTGACCTTGTAGCATATCTAATGTATGTTGGACAGTTTACTCAACCAATAAAGAGGCTAGCTAATTTTATAGAACAATATCAAAAGGGAATGGCAGGTTTTAAAAGATTCCAAGAACTTTTAAGTGTAAAGTCAGACATAAAGGAAAAAGAAAATGCAATAGAAGCAAAGCATTTCTCAGGTGCAGTAACTTTTAAAGATGTAACCTTTAGCTATGAATCTTCCAAAGAAGTATTGTCAAATATAAACTTAGAAGTGAAAGCAGGGGAAACCGTTGCAATAGTTGGACCTTCTGGAGCAGGAAAATCCACATTATGTAGTCTTATTCCAAGATTCTACGATATTGATAGTGGAAATATAACTATTGATGAGCTAGATATAAAGGATTATACAATAGAATCACTAAGAAAAAATATAGGAATAGTTCAACAGGATGTATTTTTATTTGCAGGAACTATTAAGGAAAATATAGCTTATGGAAATCTTGATGCTAGTGATAAGGAAATTGAAACAGCAGCAAGATTGGCTAATGCCCATGAATTTATAATGACAATGGAAAATGGCTATGATACTTATATAGGTGAAAGAGGAGTAAAACTGTCTGGAGGGCAAAAACAAAGACTATCAATAGCAAGAATGTTTTTGAAGAATCCACCAATTCTAATACTTGATGAGGCTACGTCTTCTTTAGATAATAATAGTGAAGCAATTATCCAAAACTCAATTGAAGAACTATCTAAAAATAGGACAACATTTATTATTGCCCATAGGTTAGCAACTATTAAAAAGGCTAAGAGAATCGTAGTAATAACAGATAATGGTGTTGAAGAAGAAGGTACGCATGAAGAACTTATGAGCAGAAAAGGACCGTATTATAGATTATATAACTCGCAATTTGCATAAAGTTATTTTAAGTATATAGGGTGCCAATAAAAGGTGTGGGGAAATTGAATTTAATAATTATTGATAAAATAACAAATAAAGGTATGTAAATTTGCATTAATATCAATAAAATGTATAATTTTTAACAAGAAATTGATGAAATATTTACAGAGAAGATGTATAATAAAGCAGAGAATAACAAGATGAAAGGGTGGATATTTTGAATAAAATGTTAAAAGGTTTTATTTCTAAGGTTGCTGCAGTAGCAATGTTCGCGACGATTTTAACACCTATAAACTTATCAACAGTTATTGCAAATGCAGAAACTGAAACGGTGAACATACAAATCCTAGCGACAAGTGACCTACATGGTAAATTCATGCCATATGATTACGCACTGAATGCAACAGATACAACGGGGAGTTTAACTCAAATTTCTACAAAGGTAAATCAGTTAAGAAATCCAAATACTATCTTAGTGGATAATGGAGATATTATACAAGGTAATTCTTCTGAATTATCCTTAAACAGCAATCCACAAGTTATGATTAAAGGCTTTAATGAAATGGGCTATGATGCTATTACTTTAGGTAACCATGAGTTCAATTATGGGGTTCCTATGTTACAACATGTAATGAGTAACGCAACAGCCTCTGTTTTATGTGCAAACTTATATGATATGAACAATAATAGATTCTATAGCCCATATAAGATTATACAAAAGGCTGGTGTTAGGGTTGCTATTATTGGTGTTGTAACACCTAACATTACAAGATGGGATTCTGAATACTTAAAAACTTGCAAAGTAACAAATCCTGTTGATGAAGTCAATGCTGCTATTACTGAGTTAAAAGGCAAAGCTGATGTAATAGTTGTTTCTTACCATGCTGGAGAAACTGCAGAATATGATTACGTAGGCTCTGGTGTAGTTGATCTATTAAATTCCTGTAAAGGTGTTGATGCAGTTATCGCAGCACACGAACATAAGCTAGTTGGTTCCAAAGATAATCAGGTATCATATAATGGTGTAAAAGTTGTAGAAAACCTACCAACTGGTCAGACTTTGGCACAATTAAACATTAAGGTAACAAAACAAGCTGATGGAACTTTTAAGGTTAATGACAGAGTTAAGGATGTTCAAACAGATGTTATTTCTGTAAAAAATGGAGTATCTGATGCTACATTAGAAGCCTCATTAAAATCTTATCATGATGAAGCAATTGCTGATGCAGAAACACCTATTGGTACGTTAAAAGGTGGAGATCTTGTTCCTGCTGATGAAATTAAAGGAATTCCAACTTCTCAAACACAAGAAACAGCAATGATTAAATTAATTAATGATGTACAAAAGTATTATGCAGGTACAGATATTTCTGCAGCTGCAGCATTTAGTTCCACAGCTAACATCAAGGAAGGAACTATAAGAAAATGCGATACTTCATTGATATATAAATATGCCAATACTCTTTATAAGTTAGAAATGACTGGTAAACAGTTAAAACAATACATGGAATGGTCAGCACAATTCTATAATACATATAAAGACGGAGATTTAACTCTATCTTTTAACGAAAAGATAAGAGGATATAACTACGATATGTTCTCTGGGGTTAATTATGATGTAGACGTAACAAAACCATTAGGAGAAAGAATTGTAAATCTTAAAAAAGCAGATGGAACTGCTATAAATGATGGAGATAAATTTACAATTGCAGTAAACAATTATAGGGCAACCTCTCAATTATCTAGCTTTGGAAGTATAGATCCGATTACAGGCTTAAAATCAACACCATATACAGATCCAGTAAATGATACTCTGCCTACTATACTTGCAAAAGACGTAAAAATAGAAATTGGTGGAGTAAGAGAGTTAATCGGTGACTACGTTAAGAATGTTAAAGGTGGAACTATAACTCCAGAACTTGAAAATAACTGGAAAGTTATCGGAGCAAACTGGAACCCAGTTTTTAGAGCAGAAGCTGTAAAAGCCATAAATGCTGGAAAAATAAATATCCCAACTTCAGTTGATGGTAGAACTGCTAATGTTGCAGCAGTTACTTACAATATGTTAGCTACAGTTAACAACTATAAGAATGTTGACATATTATCAATAAATGATTTCCACGGTACATTATTAGAAGATCCTAAAGGAAAGAATGTTGGGGCTTCTAAGCTTGTAACAGCAGTAAAAGAATATAAAACAGCAAATCCAAACACAGTTGTAGTTTCAGCTGGAGATAATTATCAAGGAAGCGCTTTATCAAACTTACTTAAAGGTAAGCCAGTAAGTGATATGCTTAAGGAGATGGGTGTAGAAGTTTCAGCTATAGGAAACCATGAATATGATTGGGGAACAGATTTATTTAGTCAATGGGAAAAAGATGGTAACTTAGAATTCTTAGCTAGTAATATTTATGATAAAACTACAGGTGCGCCTGTATCTTATGCAAAACCATACAAAATTGTAGCAGTCAATGGATTAAAAATTGCATTCATAGGCTTAACAACTCCAGAAACAGCATTTAAGACGAAACCAGAAAATGTTTCAAATTTAGATTTTAAAGATCCTGCAGTAAGTGCAAAATATTGGACTGAGTATTTAAAGTCAGGTAAAGCAGGCGAAACTGTAGATGCAGTTGTTGCATTAACTCACTTAGGTTCGTTCCAAAATTCAACTACAAAAGCTATAACAGGAGAAGCAGCAGACTTAGCAAATGCTAATACTGGTGTAGATGCTATAATATCTGCTCATACTCATAATACTGTTGCAGGAGTTGTAAATGGAACTCCAATTGTACAAGGGTATTACAATGGAAGAAATCTTGCTAAATTATCTTTTGTATTTGATTCAAGCAATAAAATAGTTGCTGTTACACCAACTATCGACAACTTAGCAGCAAGAAAAGCTACTATTGCTGAAGATACAACTATTAAAACAGTTGTAGATAAATATAATACTGAATTACAACCAATTTTAGGTGAAAAAATTGGGTACACAGATATTGAATTATCTCATGATAAGATTAAAGAAGGTGTTTCTGTTTTAGGAAAATGGACAACAGATATCATGAGAAAAATTACAAATACACAAATAGCGATAACAAATGGTGGTGGCTTAAGAGCTCCAATCGCTCAAGGTGATATAACAGTAGGTGATTTATATACTGTTATGCCATTTGATAATACTTTTGTAAATATGAAATTAACAGGTGCAGGAATAAAGAAAGCCCTAGAAAATGGTATAGGTAACACGTCTATAGGATCTGTTCAATACTCAGGAGTAATTGCTACTGTTGATTTAACTAGACCTTTTGGTGACAGAATCACTGCATTAACTCTTGAAGATGGAACACCGTTAGATATGGCTAAAGAATATACTGTAACTACTAATGATTTTATGTTTACAGGTGGAGACGGATATAACTTTAGTGGAGCAACTGGTGCTGTTGATACTGGACTAGCTATAAGAGATGGTATTATATCATATCTTAGAGCACAATTAAATCCAATAAAGATTGATGACGAGCACAACGGTGGAAATGGAAATGGCGTTGTAGTAGGTGGGGGAAATGGTTCTACTATTACAGAAAGTTTACCTCAAACAGGTTCCAATGTTGATATGACAGTATTACTTGCTATAGGTGCTATGATTACTTTAGCTGGTGTAGGTGCATTAAAGCTAAGTAAGAAAAGCAAAAAGACAGCATAATTGAAAAATAAAAAAATCACATCGCTTCTAATAGTTGGCGGTGTGATTTTTTATGTTTTTCTTTTCTATCGTATGAACCTTTCCCCTTTTTAGCTTTTGAGATACCTGTTCCTCTTGAAATTTCATCACTGTTAAACATTCTACCGGCTTTAACAAAACCGCCTTTTAAAACAATTTTATCTTTTTCCATTTCGTTAGCTCCTTTTAAAAATAATCATTAATGGAATTATAGCATGTTAAAAAACAAAGTCAATATTGCAGAATGAATTGTATAAATATTTATCTTCAATTTATTATTGATATACATAGAATAATAATTTATAGGAATTTTTTAATGAGTAAACTTTCTTAACTTTGAATATATATAAATAATGAAATTGTAAAATATGAAATCTAATGCACAAATTCATAAAATATGAAATCTTGCAATTTTACGAACGGAATAATGATAATCTATCATAAAAATCTTAAAATAATGAAAAAATGATGAAAATTTATTAAAATCTTGACATAAATTTTCGTGAAATATATAATAATACTTGTGTTAAAGATAAGGCCCCTTGGTCAAGCGGTCAAGACGCCACCCTCTCACGGTGGAATCAGGAGTTCGATTCTCCTAGGGGTCACCAAATTGTCTGCAAACTGCTGATAGCAACGGTTTGCGGGCTTTTTTTATGCCATTTTGAAGGGCTAAAAATGAGATTTTCCCACACTTTTCCCACACAAGTTTTCGATGGGACATAGAAAACGCTAAATAAAATCCTTAATGTAGAGTACATTTTAAAATTTTCCCACAGTATTCCCACATTAAAATAATTCATTTAGGATTGCGATAGAGGAGACTCTTTGCTCAGGTATTACATGGATATATATTTTTCTAGTTAGTGCAGGATCAGAATGACCTAAAAGTTTACTTACAACTTCTGTAGGTATTCCCTTGGAGAAAAGTTGGGTAGCAAAGGTATGTCTTAAAGCATGAAATTTTTTATGAGGGATATTATTTTTTTCTAAAAGGTTGTCCCAAGAATGAGATATGTTAGTTGAATCTAGTAAATTGCCTGTTGAGGAAGTGAATACAAAATCAAATTCATTTTCGGCAAAGGATTCTGGAAACCTAGCTTTATATTCATCTTGCTTTGCTTTAACCTCCTCAAAAATAGAAAGTAGCTTTTCAGGAAAGGATACAGTCCTTATTGATGTTTTAGTCTTTGGAATTTGAACTATATTTTTTCTTACTCTACTTCCATCAGAATCTATTATATAGGTTTTTATAACAGTTCTTTCAATGGATATTGTAAGGTTTTCTTTATCAATATCAGACCAATCCATTCCAAGAAGTTCACCACGTCTTAAGCCAGTGCCAAGAGCAACTAAAATTAATCCCTTTAAGCTATGATCATTAGCAGCTAACTTTAATTTTTCTATTTCTTCACCACTAAAATATTCTAGTTCATCTTCAGTTTCACTTTTAACTTCTCCAGGTATAACTATCTTTTTACCATCACAAGGATTTTTAAGCATATAGCCACCATCCACAGCATAGTTGAAAAATTGTTTCATCAACTTGTTAAGATATTTTATGCTGCTAGTAGTTTTGCCTGAATCATAGAGATTGTTATAGTACCTTTGAATTTGTATAGATTTAATTGTGCCTAATCTCAAGCTGTATAACTCGCTTGTTTCTATGTAATTTCTAAATACACCTTCATAACGTGAAAAGGTGGTAGGCTTGATTTTGTTTGATATTCTCACAACTTCATAAAGCCATGTTTTTATAAGTGTTCCTAGAGTAGTTTTTTCATAGTCATGGTTTAGTCCATTTCCAAGCCCATTCAAATACTCATCTCTTTTTTCTTCAGCATCCTTTTTTGATTTTCCATAGAATTCTTTCCTGATTAATTTTCCATTACTATCCTTTCCTACAGAAGCAGTTATTCTGTAATAGTTTGTTCCATTTTTTGCATAATTGGTTTTAACAGCCATATTATACCTCCTTGGTTTTATTTATATTAAAACCTAATTTCGCTATATTTTTTTTGGAATATAACTAAGCTAGGTTCAAAATAAACTATGTAAGAGTCTAATTGAAGCATAATTCCATACTTTTGTTTGTAATAATCTAGACTATCTTGTAAAAACTCTTCTGTAACACATAAATAGTCAGCCATTTCATAAAGATTACGAGTACCAGCTTCACAGGCTTTTAATATTGAATTAATACCTATTAATCTTTCATAAGCCCATCTTCTAGCTCTTTTTTCTTGTTTAATGCTCTGTATATCCTTTTTGCCAACAATGTCTCCATAGGTTGTATAATGATGCCCAAGCTCCTCAGATAAAATGCAGCTTATCTCTGCATCAGTTTTTAAATTACGGTCAAGTGCAATGACACCATCACTATACAGACCTTTAAGGTCACCTTTAAAATCCATTTCATGAATATAAATATTTTCCTTTTGTACTTCGTCAAATAATTCTTTTGTATGCATTAGTACCTCCAGTTATAAAAGTTACTTCTTCTTATCCTTTTTTGAAAGAACAAATTTTATGAAGTTTTCTATATCTTCTTTATCAGCTTCTGTAAAGTCTTCTCCTTCAAAGTGAGCAGCTATAGTATGAATTCCTGAAGTATCTATTTCAGCTTTTTTATCAGTATCCCATCCCATAAGATATGATGGGGTTGTTTGTAGTATTTTAGCGACAATATCTAGCTTATCAATTCCAAGGTTCTTTATAAATCCTGTTTCATATCTCTGCCAAGTAGATTTACTTATTCCAGTTGCATCCTGCATATCTTGATATGAAAGTCCAAGTTCAATTCTTCTATTCTTAATCCTTTCGATTATCTGTTTGAGTTCATTTTCATTCATTATTTAAACCGCCTTACTCTAACTTTTTAATGTACTGACTATCTTAATTATAAAATATTTTTTCATAAATGCAACAAAAATAATAAAAAACCTAAAAAATATTGCATAAATGACTTGTTTTTTTAAAAAATAGGTTTTATAATGAAGTTGTCCTAAAAATGCAACGAAGGATGGTGAAGGAGTGCAGATTAATAAGATTAAATCCAGAATGACCGAACTTGGATATACTCAGCAAAAATTATCGGATGAGCTTAATATGAGTGTTCAAACTCTTAATGCTAAGTTTAATGGACGGTCTATATTTTCATTGAATGAAGTGATTTCAATAACTAAGATATTAGAACTAGATAATCCGATAGAAATTTTTTTTGATGATATATCCCAAAAATGCAACGAAGAGCATTAGCATACTAAAAATCAAGAGGATAAAAGCAATTAGAGAAGAGGTAATAAAAACACTAAAATGATTAGAAAAGAGGTTTCAGAAATCATGAAAGATATAAAGGTAAATTTTCAATGGGTATCAGCAAAGAAATATGCAGAAACAACAGGTATGCCGTATGGACAAGTTTTAAGCTTATGCAAGAATGGTAAATTAGATTGTGTTGAAACAGAAGGGGGTGGAGTATACAAGCAGTTTTTAATCAAGCTTAGTGTAAATTCAGATATGATACCTAAAAATGATTATCTAGAATTACTTCAAGATTATGCGGCTTTAAAAACTAAGTTGAATAATGTTTTAAACATTTTAAAAGCTCAAGCTTAGAATGGAGAATAGTAATGGAATGCAAGAGTGTTTTATTTAAAGTAGTAGAAATGAAGGTTGATGAAGTACATAGCTTTGAGATTGGACAATCAGTACAAGTAAGCGTCAATGGAAATAGATTTTCACAGAAAATAGTTTCTCGTATAGAAGTTGTCAAACGTGAATTTGATGATAAAGCTAATATTTTTATAGATATATTTATGGGAAATCTTAATCTATGTACAGTTATAGCTAGAGAGGATTATATCTTAGATATTTATGAAGGTAGTTCTTATAAGGACTATGTCTTAAGAAAAGCAGAAGATTTTGATTATAATTAGCAGATAGATTAAAAAGTTAGATTATAAGATAGAATTCCAAGTAGATAGAGAAACACTTGGAAAACTTATACTAGGATTTAAACCCTAGTATAAGACCAACCTAATTAGCTACGATGCTCGCAACATCGTAGCTTCATGATACCAAAAATATGTTAAGAAAACAAGATATAGACTTTATGTTATGAACATGAAGCTTATTAGAAAGAGGACATTATCATGAGCGAATTTCAATATTTTCAGCTTACACATGTGGATTCTTATAGATTTTATCAATTGCCACAGGAATTATATTTGCTTAAAAGATATGCAAACCTTAGCAATGATGCCTGCGTCCTTTATGCTATCTTAAAGGATCGTCTTAGATTATCAGTTGCAAATGGGTGGATAGATGATAGTAATAATATCTATTTTCTATTTAGCCGAGAGCAAGCAGCAGAGCTAATAAGAGTAAGTAAGCCGACCATAATTAAAATATTTAAAGAATTAAGGGAAGTAAATCTTTTATATGAAAAAAACAGAGGAAGAGGTATTCCAAAGATGTTATATCTAGGGATGATTTTAAATGATGGTGAGTATATAAAAACACCAGAGTATATCAATTCATCGAGTAAAGAAATTTTACCTGAGAAGTTAAAAAATTTTACTTCTAGAAGTAAAAAATCTTTACCTCTAGAAGTAAAAAATTTTTACCCTAATAATACTAATATTAATAATACTAATAATATATATATCAAAAACCCTAAAGAAGAAAATGAAAAAGATGATAAAGTTCCTTATGACGAAATAATTAAAATTTATAATAACACTTGTAAATCCCTTCCTATGGTTCTTAAAAAGACTAAAGCAAGGTGTAAGAATATAAAAACCTTTTACTTAGCCTTGGAAAACATGGAAGCTATAAAGACTGTATTTCAGAAAGTAGAAAAAAGCGATTTTCTTTCAGGGAGAAACGGAACATGGACAAACTGTTCTTTTGATTGGATATTGAAAGAAAGTAATTATACAAAGGTCATCGAGGGAAATTATGAAAATAAAAATAACAAAAGTGATTTTACACAGGTAAGACGTAAAGTCGCAGTAGTAGATTAAAAGATAAGGGGAAAACAGCCCATGGAAAACATAAATATACCGAAAAATATAAATGCTGAAATTGAAATTTTGGCTATAATTTTTAACAAAAATAACGCTATATCTGAAATAGAACTTGATACTAATGATTTTTATAAACCAGTGCATCAACAAATTTATACAGCAATGATTGAACTATATAAAGAAGAACAGCCAATTTCAATTGTTAGCGTATATAGCAAAATAGGCGAATTTATAAAAGAAAATGGTGGTATAAGCTATCTAACAAATATCCAGAATACATTTAAAGATAGCCAAATTAAGTATTACGCCAAGCTTGTAAAAGAGTGCAGCAATAAAAGAAAAATAATAAAATTTGCGAAAGAAATGATGGAAAAAGCGTGCCTAGGTAAAGAGAAAGTTGGCGATATTTTAAGCAGTTTTTCGGACAAGGCTATGAAGATAAGTGACAACAATAATAAAAAGCCTAAGCATATTTCAGAGGTTATTATTGAGACCGTTGGAGAAATTGAGGAAGCCTATAATGCAGGTGGAAAGATTACAGGTATGGCTTCAGGAATTAAAAATTTAGATAGATTCCTAAATGGATTTCAAAAAGGTGAATTAGTAACCATAGGGGCTAGACCATCAATGGGTAAAACAGCCTTTGCTTTAGAAATAGCTCAAGGCTTGGCAAAAGAAAACAAAGGTTTATACTTTCAGTTTGAAATGCGTGATACAGATATGGTAAAGCGACTTATAGCAAGAAATACCTTGATTGATGGATATTACATTAACCGAGGAAAACTTAACGATAGCGATTGGAGTAAAATTTCACATAGTGCCAATAACTTAAGTCAAAGAAACCTATGGATTAATGAGGATACAAACTTAACTATCTTTGAAATATTTAATATTGCAAAACAGCAAAAAATGAAACAGGGCTTAGACTTTTTAGTAATAGACCATTTGCTATTAGTGAAGAAAACAAATGAAAACGAAAGATTGGCAATAGCTGAAATTACAAGGCAATGTAAGCTCATGGCAAAGTCATTAAATATATGTGTTATTCTTCTATCTCAATTAAGCAGGGGTGTGGAACTGAGAATAGATAAAAGACCATTGCTATCAGACCTTAAAGAATCAGGTTCAATTGAAGAAGATAGTGATAAAGTCATTCTGTTATATAGGGATGAATATTATAATCCAGACTCAGAAGAAAAAGGCGTGTTAGAGGCTGATACTGCTAAAAATCGTAATGGTAGGGTTGGAGCCTTGAGACTTGCGTTTAATGCAAAATATCAATTTATTTCAGATTTAGAGATATAAAATAAACTTATATTCAGGAGAAAAAGAACATGTTAAAAGTGAAGCATATAAAAAAGTTGTTAGAGAATTTCAATGATGAAGATTATGTTGGCATAGAGGAAAATGAAGAGATATATGAGTGCTATGCCTATGATGATGAACATTGCAGAAAACAAGGACATCCTTGCTTAGTTATTGCAAGGGAATAAAGTATAGGGGGGTAAGCCATGACCCAAAGAGAAGCGAGAAGAAAAGTTGAAAATGATTTAAGGAATTATCCTTATTGGTTGTTAGCAGAGAATGCAGCAGGATTAGGAACACCAACTAGATGGGATATAGTTACAAGTAAATCATTAAATAATAGTGTTGTAGAGAAGATTGCAATTAAAAACGAAGAAATTAATAATAAGATTATGCTGATTGAAGGGGTTCTTGATTTATTAGACAACAGGAGTAAAGCAATAATTGAAAGAAAGTATTTTACTGAAAAAGAGCAGTTTGATTTAGAAGGTATTTTAAAAGAATATTCTATAACGAAAAATACATATTACACAGTGGTAAATAAGTCATTAGACAAATTTGCAGTGGCTTTGAGATATTGCTAAAAAGAGTCCAGAAAATATCGGGAAAAATTAAGGAAAAACTCGGGAAAAAACAGGGAAAATCTCGTTGAAAAATGAGGAACTTATAAATATAATATATATAATGGAATAAAATAGCATGATAAATAAGGTACTAATTGTTTAAGAAATTAAATAATTCAGTGCCTTTTTTATTTATATTGATTTAGGTTATAAATCAACTAACAAATGATAAAACAGAGGGATGTGAAACAAATGTTAAAATCGCCAATAACAAGGCTTGGCGGAAAGTCACGATTAAGAAAAAACATTATTGAAATAATACCAGAGCATACTTGCTACGTTGAATTGTTCTTTGGTGCAGGATGGGTTTATTTTGGTAAGGAACCTTCAAAGGTTGAAGTAATTAATGATATTGATAAAGAATTGATTAACTTATTTAAGATGATGAAATATCATGCTCCAGAAATAGAAAGAATGCTTGAATATGAATTCTCAGGCAGAGATATATTTGAGGAATATAAAAATGTTACTATAGAAAACCTTACAGAGATAAATAGAGCTGTAAGGTTTTTATATTTAATTACTCAAAGTTTTGCAGGAAGAGGTAATAATTATGGCTATGGATCAACAAGACAACCTAGTCAACAGATATTCCACAAAGAAGTCTTGAGTGCTATAAAAGAAAGGCTAAGAAATACTTATGTTGAAAACTTATCCTTCGAGAAGATCATTGATAAGTATGATAGTGAAAACAGTTTTTTCTTTTGTGATCCTCCATATTTTGAAACAGCAGGCTATGGTTTTGAGTTTGGAGAAAAAGAGCATTTACTTTTAAGAGATAAGCTGTCAAAGCTTAATGGAAAATTTTTATTAACTATTAATGACCATGAGAAGGTTAGAGAATGGTATAAGGATTTTAATATAAGGGAGTTGGAAGTAAATTATACTGTATCTAAGGAGCAAAAGGCTAGGGGAAAGTATAAGGAATTAATCATATATAACTATTAGATTATTATGTATAACTAAATATTTATTTTCTAAAAATAGAGCTAGATGGTTTATTTTTATTGAAAATTTGATATAATAAAGATAAGAAAAGCTTAGTGCTGGTAACACTAAGCAATCCTTAGAACATTTATTTTGTTTTAGGGCTATTGGATAAATTAAATAATTAATTTCAGAAATAAGTGCTAATCTTTGTCGGATGGGGCACTTTTTTCTTTGCTTTTAATTTCGATGTTAAGACCAATAAATCTAATTGAAATTTTTATGTAATTAACAAAAAGGTTGTGTGTTAAAACTAGCCTAACAATATAGACAGTAACAATGCTTTTTATAATTAACTCTATCATATCCAATACCACCTCCCAACTATGATGAAATATCACCAATAGTCCAAAGGAGGATAAAACGTTCAAAACCTCCGTAGCCATCCATCTACGGATTATGTTATAACTTAAGTATTATAACATAACTATGTAGTAGAAATATAGTGACTACATTTAGCTTATTAATAGAAACATATGTATAGGTATGGAAGATAAAGTGATTTTGAATAGTAAAATGATAACGGACAATTTTGCAAGTTAGAGATAAAGGTTGTATAGTATGGAAAATGTTATTAAAATACATAGTAAAAAAAGATATAAGGACATCTGATACTTGATGTCTTTATATCTTGAAAAAAAGTATTTATTTATTTTCTATAGCTGCCTAGGGAGGACTTAAGTCCTCAAGGCAGCTTAATACTACTATTTTTTCTTTGAATTTCTAAAGAAATTAAAAAAAATTTTTCTAAGCTTTTTGAATTTCTTTTTATAAGTATTATTTTGTTTAAGTGCTTTTATGATGTGAAAAGAAATAAGTAAAAATATAAATATGAATAAAAGCATAACTATAATTAGAATTACAAAAAGAAATATTAATATTATAATAAATTCAATAGTAGGTATTAAGCTTAAATTAGATAGCATGAATTTCATGATAAAAATCCTCCATATTTAAGCTTTTATTAAAGTATATCAGCAAATAGTTTAAAATGCAATAAAAATAAGCTTAATGGGTATTATTTGAGAGGAATCCTTTGATATTTGCATAAAATCGATTTTTTTAAGCAAATATAATGGTTGACAATTATTTTTATTTGTTTTCTAAAACTTTTATTTTATTGATGGGTACTTTAACAGTGCAATTTAAATATGAGTATATAATAAAGTGGTGATTATATGTGAAAAAAAGACCAGCAAAACCAATAATAATGACACAAAATGTATTAGATATTCAGGACTACCTAAAATACAAAAATGAAAGAGATTATGTTTTATTTGTTCTAGGTGTAACCACTGGATACAGAGCTGGTGATTTAGTGACCTTAAAAGTAAGAGACATAAGGGAAGCCTTAAGAAAAAATGAGTTCACTATTTTAGAAGGTAAAAAGAAAAACTCTAAAAACATAAGGGAACGGAATAGAAAGCCTAGAACTGTTGAGATTATACCAAAGGTAGCTAAATTGCTAAAAGAATATACAAAAGATAGAAAGGACTATGAGTATGTGTTTAAATCACGAAAGGGAGTTAATAAACACATAGGAGTCCAAGCTGTTAGCAACATCTTAAAAGAAGCAGGAGAGTATTTTGGCTTATATGATATAAGTGCTCATAGCATGAGGAAAACCTATGCTTATAAGATATACAATGATAATGACAAAGATATAGTTGCTGTCAAAGAGCTTTTAGGGCATAGAAACATTGAAGAAACAAAACGATATATAGGTTTAGATAGAGAGAAATATCATCAGTACAGTAAGTCTTTAAATGACTTTGTGAGGTGATATTTCTTTTTTTATCTCTATGAATGTTTAAAAAATTACCTTATTAACATTAGAGGTAAGAAATTTAAGACATATAGATGTAGACAAACTTAAAAATGAATGTGTGATTCTCCTATATAATAAAACATTCAAATCAAAAAACACGAACATTAAAGAGTTTGTTTTCATTTGTTTACATAAGAATTTTATAAAAAATGGGGGGATTATTTTTGGCACTTATAGAGAATGTGTCTTTTATCAAAGAGGTCATTAGAAGAATTGACGATAGAAACCATAATGTAGTTTTATTTGATGAAGCTACAGAGGAGAGGATATTAATTGATGATGGTTTGAAAGATAGGATTAAAAAATATTATGAAGATAAAATGTTGGCAATGAAGATTAGAGAGGAGATATAAAATGCTTATAAATATAGAGCCAGTGTATGATTTTTAAAAATTACGCTATCAGAAGTGTTAGATGGACTATAACTAATAAATAATAGTAAAATAGGGGTAATTAAAAATTATGTATTAGGTGGTGCAAATTATGAATGCTAAGGAATTTGTTGAATTATTTTATACAGAAAAAAATGACATGCTTAAACAGTATTTTAACAATCTTAAAAATACTGAAGTTGGATTAAAGATAGAGAGTCTTGGCTTGAACACAGAGCAAATGGAAAGTATCATAAATACAGTTATAACAGATGCTATGTATACAATTTTGTTAGGATTAGATGGTGAAGCTACAATTGGGAATGTCCAACAAACTTATAAATTATATGATGAAGATGATTGTGAAATAACGAATAGTGGAGAAATAGAACAGTATGCATATGAATATTTTCATGAGAATAACTGATTTTGATTTAGACAACAATGGCTAAGGAATGGGCAAAGAAGTTTTATAAAAGCAAAGGATGGATTAATTGTAGAGCTTCATATATCAATGAAAGAAGAGCAATTGATGGTGGCATGTGTGAGGTATGTAAGCAAGAGTTAGGTTACATAGTTCATCACAAGATACTATTAACACCAGAGAATATAAATGATCCAGAGATAGCACTTAATCATAAACACTTAACCTTTGATTGTAAAAGGTGTCACGATAGAGAGGAAGGACATTTCAAAGATAAGATTAAAAATAAATCTTCACCAGTTAAAGAAGATTATAGGTTTAATGATGATGGTCAATTAGTTCCAGCACTCCCCCCTTAAAATAAGGCTAGGGATGGCTGACAGGGTACCGATGGGGGGACAACAATTTTCCTCCGCAGGAAATTTTGAAAAAGGAGGGGGGTATATTTTTGAGTATTTCCGAACAATTAGAAAGAGAAAAGAAAATTAAGCAGGAAACAAACAGAGTTAAAAAGTTATATAAGGATTTTGAAAAAGATAAAGCCAAGGTTTTAGAAGGACTTATCAATGAAGCTGCATTTATGAAAATATCCTTGGAAGAATTAAGATCCGATTTAATTAAAAAGGGACTTACAGAATTATTTGAGCAAGGAGAACAAAGTTTCAATCGTGAAAGACCAGAGGTAAAAATATATACAAGCTTCATGCAGAGATATTCTGGAGTAATGAAGCAGCTTATCGATTTACTTCCACCAGAAATAAAGAAAGAGGAAGCAGATCAGCTGATGGACTTTATTAAAAAAGGAAAATTAAACAAATGACCTACATAGAAGAATACTATAACAAAATTATTTCTGGCGATATTGTTGCTTGTAAAAGAATTATTCAAGTTTACACTATGTTAGTGGATAGGCTTTATAATCCCAAGGATAATTGGGTTTTTGATGAAGAACTTGGCAATAGACCAATTGAATTTATAGAAACCTTTTGTAAACAAGCTCAAGGAGAATTAGGAGCAAGTTTAGAACTACAGTTATTTCAGAAAGCAAAACATCAAGCTGTTTTTGGTTTTGTCGATGAACAAACAAGACTTAGACAATATCAAGAAGTTTTAGATATTAGAGGTCGTAAGAATGGTAAAACCACCGAACTAGCAGCAGACGAATTATATATGCTTGTTGGTGATGGTGAAGGTTCGCCAGAGTGTTACATTATAGCTACAAAATTAGATCAATCTAAAAAAGGTTTTAATGAGTGCTATAAAATGGTGCAACAATCACCTTTATTAAACAAACATCTTAAGAAAAGAAAGTCAGATATTTATTTTGCCAGTAACTTCGGAACTATCCAAGCTTTGGCTTCAAACTCAAATGGACTTGATGGACTAAACTCTCATATGGTCACTATAGATGAATTAGCAGCAATAAAAAATAGAGATATTTATGATTTAATGAAACAATCAATGTCATCTAGAAGACAGCCTTTATTAGATTGTATTACAACTAATGGCTTTGTACGAAACTCTATCTTTGATGCTCAATATGAATATGCTTGCAATGTGCTAGATGGGAAAGTGAAAGATGATAGATTCTTAGCTTTTATATATGAACTTGATGATAGAGACGAATGGGACAAAGAAGAGTGTTGGATAAAAGCAAACCCAGGACTAGGGACGATTAAAAAGTTTGAGTTTCTAAGGGATTGCGTAAATAAAGCTAAATCAGACCCAGCTTTTAAAGCTACGGTAATGGTTAAGGATTTCAACATGAAAGAAAATTCTTCTAGTGCATGGCTTAGATGGGAAGAGCTTAATAACGAAAGTAAATTTGATATTAAAAAAATGGGCTTCCGTTATGGTATCGGTGCTTTTGACTTGGCAGAGACAACGGACTTAGCTTCAGCAAAAGTAATTTGTATGAGACCAGAGGATGAAAATATTTATATTCTATCAATGTACTTTATCCCAGAGGAAAAGCTAAATCAAGAAGAGGACAACAAAGAAGATGATAGTGTTCCTTATAGACTTTGGGAAAAGCAAGGGTTACTAAGAATTTGTGAAGGTAACAAAGTTAATAAGTATCATATCCTCGAATGGTTTAAAGAGATTAGAGATGTTTTTGATATTTATATTCCTTGGATTGGCTATGATCCTTGGCATGTTGACGATAGTTTATTAAAAGCTTACGAAGATGAGTTTGGAAAAGAAACTATGATTAAGGTTAGGCAAGGTGTATATACTTTATCAGCTCCAATGAAAGAATTGAGAGCCGATTTGTGTGCACATAAAGTCATATATAACAATAATCCAATTGATAAATGGTGTCTGTCTAATACAGAAATAAAAACCGATATTAACGCTAATATTCAGCCGATAAAGGGCATGGATAATAGGAAAAGAATTGATGGAGCAGTATCTTTAATTATTGGTTATGTAGTTCTCAAAGATAAAATGATTGAGTATGAAAATATGATTTAGAAGGGGGTGAAGCTTATGGGATTATTTCAAAATATCTTTGGGAATAAAAGCTCTCCACAAAGCACAAACAGATTCGAAATGATAACCGACTATGGAAATGGCTTTTATGGTTGGGATGGCAATTTATATAAAAGTGACATCATTAGATCAGCCATAAGACCAAAGGCACAAGCCATTGGTAAATTAAATCCTAAACATATCCTAAGGTTTAATAATACATTAAAGGTAAATCCTCAGCCATATATTCGATTTTTATTAGAAGAGCCAAACCCTTTTATGACAATGCAGATGATGCTTGAAAAAGTTACAACTCAGCTAATGTTAAATCATAATGCTTTTATCTATATAAAACGTGATGACTTTGGTTATGCCAGCCAAGTATATCCCATTCCTGCCACATCAGTGGAAGCTATAGAAGGAAAGTCAGGGGATTTATTTTTAAAGTTTACCTTTGTAACAGGCAAAAGAATGACAGTACCATATGAGGACATCATTCATTTAAGAAGGGACTTTAATGAAAGTGATTTCTTTGGCGATGCTCCACAGGAAACTTTAAAGAATCTCATGGAAGTTGTAAATACCACAGACCAAGGAATTGTAAAAGCTATTAAAAGTTCAATGGTTATAAAATGGCTTATGAAGTTTAAAAGCGTTATAAGACCAGAAGACAGGGACAAGGAAGTTGAAAAGTTTGTTGATACCTTTTTAAGTATTAGTAAAGGAAAAGGGGTTGCAGCAACAGATCCTAAATATGATTTAGAACAAATAAAAAATGAAAGCTATATACCTAACGCAGCTCAAATGGATAGAAGCGTTGTTAGGATATATAGCTTTTTTAATACCAATGAAAAGATTATACAAAGTAGATTTACAGAGGATGAATGGAACTCTTATTTTGAATCAGAAATAGAGCCACTATCAAAGCAATTAAGTGGAGAGTTTACAAGAAAGATATTTAGCAGAAAAGAACGAGGCTTTGGTAATTCAATAATATTTGAAGCCAACAGTCTGCAATATGCAAGCATGGCAACAAAGCTTAATTTAGTACAAATGGTTGATAGAGGAGCTTTACTACCAAATGAATGGAGAGAGGTTATGAATTTAAGTCCAATTGCAGGTGGAGATAAGCCTATAAGAAGATTAGATACTGATGTTGTAAATGATGTGAAAGGGGGTGATGAGAATAGTGGAAAAGGAGACGAGGCAGTTAATAACTGAAAAAATTGAGGTTAGGGAATTTGGAGAGAGTGAAAAAAAGACTATTGGAGGATATGCTGTTAAATATAATTCTCCAACCTTAATGAGGGATAGATGGGGTGATGAATTCTTAGAGGAAATAGCTTCAGGAGCTTTTGATAAATCCCTGCAAAACAGAAACCAAAAGGCATTATGGAATCATGATACTTCTAAACCTTTAGGGAGTGTATCGGCAGGAACACTTAGATTTAACTCAGATACTTCGGGATTAAACTATGATATTGATTTACCTAACAATACTTATGGTAATGATGCTTATGAAAGCGTAAAACGTGGTGATGTAGATGGTTCATCCTTTGGTTTTATGTGCCTTAATGATGTATGGTCAAAGGTTCAGTTTGAAGGCAGAGAAATCTACAAAAGAAGTATTGTAGAAGCAAATTTATTTGAAGTAAGTCCTTGTACATTCCCAGCCTATGATAGCTCAGAAATGAGCTGTAGAAGTCTAGAAACCTTTAAAGAAGAAACTAAAAAACGTGAAGAACTTAGAAAGAAATTAATAATTCAAACTTTATTATAAAAGAGGAAGGTGTTTTATATATGAAAACATTACAACAAATAATTGCAAGAAAAGCAGAATTAAGAACAATGCTAGAAGAGCCTAAAGCAGATTTAAACGCAATAGAAATTGAATTAAGAGAACTAAACGAAGAACAAGGACAACTTGAAAAAAGAGAAAGGCTTATAAAGGAGGCAGGAGAAATAAACAAAGGTAATACTGGCGAAGTAAGAGAGAATTTTATTATAGGAAATAAAGAAAATTTAGAGGAAAGAGATGATAAGTATTCAAGCCTTGAGTATAGAAAAGCATTTATGAACTATGCAAGGACAGGCGTTATTTCAAATGAATTAAGAGCCGATGCAACTACCATGACAACAGATTTAGGTGCAGTAATTCCTACAACTGTAATGAATGAAATTATACAAAAGCTAAAATCTTATGGGCAAATTTACAGCAGAATAAGAAAAACAGCTTTTAAAGGTGGGGTTAAAATACCAACTGCATCTGTTAAGCCAGTGGCAACATGGAAAGCTGAAGGAACTCTTTCAGATAAACAAAAGAAAACAGTTAAAACCTTTATTGAATTTAGCTATTATAAACTACAATGCAGAATTGCAACAAGCTTAGAAGCTGATACCGTAGCACTTCCAGTATTTGAAGCTACTATAGCAGCAGATATGGCAGAAGCTATTGTTGTGGCAATAGAGCAATCAGTTATCAGTGGATCAGGAACAGGGGAACCAAAGGGAATAATCAAACATACAACAGAAATTCCTAAAGACCAACAAATAACTATAGCTGCAGCAGATATTAGTGATTGGTCAAAGTGGAAAAAGAATGTCTTTGCAAAAATTCCTTTAGCTTATGAAGGTAATGGAATCTGGATCATGACAAAGGCAACCTTTGAAGGATACATTGATGGAATGGTAGATGCAAATGGACAGCCTATCGCAAGAGCAAACTATGGAATAACTGGAGCACCTGTTAGAAGATTCGGAGGGTATGATGTTCTTTGTGTGGAAGCTGATTATATTCCAAATTATGAATCAGCTGTAGCAGGAGATGTTTTTGCAGTATTTGTTGATTTAAGTGAATATATCTTTAATTCAAACTTGCAAATGACTTTGAAAAGATATTTTGACGAAGATACAGATGAATGGATTGATAAGGCAACATTACTTGGGGATGGTAAGTTAAGGGATGCTAATGGGGTGCTTCTTATAAAAAAAGGTACTAATTAGGGGGAATATTGTAAAATAAATAAATAAATTATATAATAATTAAATAAAGTGATTAAAATACCAGTTTTGTGGTAAAGAGCATTTATATGAGGACTAGAAAAAATAATCACTTGATGTAGGAATTAAAAAACAATATAACCATATTAGGGGGTATAGAATGTCCATTAACATCAATGAAATGATAAAAGAGAGACTCGAAAAAGCAGATGATAAAAATCCAATTAAGATATCATATGAGAATAAATTTAGATATTATAATGATTTCCTCGAAATGTTAGATACACTTTATAAAAGTTTAGATTATGATGAAATGAAGGATCTGTTAGATAATAAAATAAGGTTAGCTAGTAAATATAATGAAGCTCAGTATCTTCAAAATGTTTCAGAAATAAATGTGCTATACTACATATTAAGAAAGTATAATAATAGATTTGTATATGAGCCGAAATACAATGGAAATAAAAATCCAGAATGTTGTTTTGAGCATAATGGGAAAATAATTAATATAGAGGTAAAATGTCCTGATTTGACAAAGAGGATAGAAAGCGAGAGACACAATACTTTAAAAATATGTATGCCTGAAAGAATTCCAGAATATAAAACAATAGTGAATGAAGTAAAGGAAATACTAAAACCCAATATATGTAATAATTATATTGATGTTGAAGAACAAAGTAGGCTTGATAATAAACTTAAAGATTATGTTACTGGTGCGTCTGACAAATTTCCAATATCAGATGATACAAATTTCAACATTTTAGCAGTTAGTTTAGATGCAGTATCAGATTTGGATGAATGGTATTCATATATATTTGGTAATGAAGGTGTGTTCACCAATAATTCTTTTGTTCCAGCAGAAAGATATAAGAATCTAGATGCAATTTTACTAACAACATCTATGTGCGGACATAAGCGTTATAGTAAGTTCACTGAGAACGTTTGGTTATTAGAAGAAACAATTAATTTACTATTCTTGGATCCTAAAAAACAGAAAACGGAGACTGGAAAATTTTATTTTGATGATGTAATTACTTTGTTTGGAGATTTAACTGTATCATTTTTAGAATTTCAATTAGATTTAGACAAAAAATCACAAAGTGATTGGGAAAAAGTTAAGAATAATCCTGATTTGCAACAGGCTAAATGGAATGAACAAAAATTAATTAGTGTAATGATGATTTCAGAATTTTTAAATAAACTAAAGGAAGAAAATTGATACTTAGAGATATTGGTGTCATTATGTAAAAAGGAAAATTAACCAATATTATTAAGAAGAGAAGTCTTTACGGCTTCTCTTTTTTCGTTGTAGGAGGATTTTAGATGTCATTAGACAAAATTAAAACATCACTCAGAATCAAAAACAACTCAGAAGAAATGAACACAGAAATAACTGATTTAATTGAAGCTTGCAAAGCTGATTTATTATTAAGTGGAGTTAAAAGAATACCTGATACAGATCCACTAATTCAACAAGCCATAAAACTATATTGCAAAGCAAACTTTGGTTTAGACAATAAAGATAGTGATAGATACAAGCTTTCTTATGAGTCACTTAAACAAAGTTTAGCCTTATGTGGTGATTACAATGTGGAGTGATTTACTTATACTTATTAAACAAAAACATGATTCAGATTCTATTGGTAATAAGAAACCAACACCAACTGATATAAAGACAGAAGTATACTGCAATAAAAAATCTATTTCTAGAGCAGAGTTTTACAATGCCAACTCAACTGGATTAAAGCCTTCAATAGTTTTTGTAGTAAATACCTTTGAATATGAGGGACAGAAAATTGTTGAGTTTGAAAATCAACGCTACAAAGTACTAAGAACTTATGAGCCTTCATTAGATTATACAGAATTAATTTGTGAGAAGGTGTAACTATGGATATAGATATAAGTAGATTAGCAGCAACAATTACAGAAACCATTGGCAGTTATACGGAGGAGATATCGGAAGCTATAGAAGTCGAAGTAAATCAAACCACAAAGGACACTTTAAAAAAGATAAGAGAGACTTCGCCAAGTGATAGAGGTAAATATAAAAAGGGTTTTAAGATAACTAAAATAAAAGAACGTGGGCAAGTTAAAAATGTTATTTGGAATAAAAAATATAGTGGATTAGTTCATTTGTTGGAGTTTGGACATGCTAAAAGAAACGGTGGAAGGGTGCAGGCTGTAAAACACGTAGAGCCAGCTTTTGATTCTGTAGCTGGGGATTTAGAAGATAGGATAAAAAGCATTATTCAAAACGGAGGAAGATAGAATGACACAAGAAGACTTATATAAAAACCTAAAGAGCTTTAATTTTCCTGTTGCCTACGATCATTTTATAGTTGATGATGATAATCCACCTCCATCATTGCCCTTTATAACTTATAGATTTATAGAAGATAATGATTTAATCGCTGACAATACTAATTATTTTGAGATAGGAGTTTATCATATTGAACTATATACAGAGTTTAAAGAGCCTGAGAAAGAAAGGTTATTACAAGATAAATTTAAAGAATTAAAGATACCTTATAGAAAAACAGAAACTTATATTGAGACAGAGAAAATGTATCAAATACTTTATGAAATACAGATTTAGAGGAGTGAAAATATTATGTCAAACAAAGTTAGATATGGATTAAGTAATTTACATATTGCTTTTAGAAAAGCAGATGGAACCTATGAAATACCAATAAAAGTTGAAGGTGTTGTAGGATATTCACCAGAGCCTGCAGGGGATAGCGTGGAATTCTACGCTGACAATAGATTATATTATAGTGCAACAGCAAACAATGGTTATACAGCAGATTTAGAATGTGCCTTGATACCAGATGAAATTTTAGCAAGAATGATTGGAAGTGTAATTGATGCTAATGGTGGATTATTAGAACTTTCTAACGGAGAGCAAGCAGAATTTGCTATTTTAGCACAGGTTGATGGCGATGTTAGAAATAGGAGATTTGTTTATTATTCTTGTAAAGCAAGTAGACCAAAGCAAGAGCATAAGACAACAGAAAAGACAAAAGAGCCAACTACAGAAACCTTAAGTGTGACAATAGCACCTACAATTATTAGTGGTAAATCCGCTGTTAAATATACTTTAGAGTTAAATGATACTAATGCAGAGATATACAATTCATTCTTTGATAAAGTGTATATTGCCGCTTAAAGGATAACGGAGGGACAAGTTTATGAGGACAATACAATTAAATGAAAAGGAAATGGGACTTAAGGCAACTGCTTTAAGTCCTCACCTTTATAAAAAAGATTTTAAGAGAGACATAATGGCTGATATAGCTAAATTTATAGAGGTTGAAAAAACAAAAGAAGATGGATCAAAGGACATTAACTTTGAAGCCTTTGACACTGTAGTGATATTACAACTAGCTTATATAATGAATAAAACATATAAATTTGGTTCAGGCTCAGAGTTTCCTACCTTTGAAAAATGGCTTCAAGAGGATGCAGATGGCTTTGATTTAGAAGTAATGGGAACGATAGTGGAGGAAGCTATAGACGGTTTGTTTCCCAGAGCAAAATCTAGAAATAAGCACCCAGCCACAAAACAGTAGTGATGAGGTATTTGATAAGAACTTTGATATTAGAATACTGGTTATAGCTAAACAAATGAAGCTAACTTTAGAAGAGTTAAATAACTTTTCTATAAGTGAGTTTTTAACCTTTGCAGATATATGGACACAGGATTATAAAGAAGCAAATAATACAACCACAAAGGCAACTCAAGGTGATATTGATAAACAATTCTTTTCATAGAAAGGGGTGATAAATGTGCCAGAAACAATAAAGGGTATTAATGTGACAATTGGAGCAGATACCACAGGTTTATCAAAGGCTCTTGGTGATGTAGATAAAAAATCTAGAGATATTCAAGGGGAATTAAAGCAAGTTCAAAATCTTTTAAAACTTGATCCAAGCAATACAGATTTAATTGTTCAAAAGCAACAGTTATTAGCTGATGCTGTGGAGAATACTAGAAAGAAACTAGCTACTTTAAGGACAGCACAAGAACAAGTAGAAAAGCAATTTCAAAATGGTGATATTACTGCAGGTCAATACAGAGCTTTTCAAAGAGAGCTTGCACAAACAGAGCAGCAAATGCAAAATTATCGAAGTCAATTAAGGCAAACTAGCAAAGAAACTGTTGAAGTAGGTGATAATACAGAAAAAACTAAAGGAATCCTTGGAAAGCTTGGTGAAGTAGCTGGAACTATAGGAGAAAAGATTAAAACAGGTTTAGCAGTTGGAGCTGCAGCTATAGCAGGACTAGGAGCAGCAGGAATAAAAAATAACCTAGATTGGAATAAAAGCGTAGGTAAATTACAAGCAAGTTTAGGATTAACAGGAGAAGAAGCTAGTGAACTTCAAATGAAAGCTGATAAGGTTTGGAAGGATGGCTTTGGTGAAAATTTAGATGAAGCAACTCAAGCTATAATTGCAGTTAAGCAAAGTATGAAAGATTTACCCTTTGGACAGATAGATGAAATAGCAGAAGGAGCTATGACTATTTCTGATGTATTTGGTGAAGATGTTAACAGTGTTATAAATACTACTTCCATAGCAATGAAAAACTTTGGTGTAGGTGGTCAAGAAGCACTTGATTTAATTACCTATGGTTTTCAAAATGGAGGGAATTTCAGTGGTGAATTATTAGATACGGTTAGAGAATATTCTCCACAATTTTCATCCATGGGAATTTCAATGAATCAAGCTATGGGTATTTTAATTAAAGGTGCTCAAGCAGGTGCATTTAATTTAGACAAAGTCGGAGATGCCATGAAAGAGTTTAATATACGTGCTCAGGATGGAAGTACCACCACGCAAGAAGGCTTTGCAATGATTGGTTTAAGTGCAGATCAAATGGGTGCAGCTATTGCTAAAGGGGGAACAGATGCACAAAATGCATTTACTGCAACAATTACAGCTTTAGCAGGAATAAAAGATCCAGTGCAACAAAATGCAGCAGGAGTTGCTTTATTCGGAACTCAGTGGGAAGACTTAAGAGGAAAAGTTGTAACTGCTATGGCAGAAGGTATGCAAGGAGTTGATGGCTTTCAAGGAGCCACAGATAAAGCAAGTCAGGCAATGACAGAAAATAATCCTGCTATGCAATTAGAAAGTGCAATGAGGAAAATGCAAGATGCCATTGCTCCTGCAATGCAGCCATTAGCAGATATTATTTCTCAAGATGTAACTCCTTTCATGGAAATATTAGTAACAAAATTTGCTGAGATAGCACCAAAGATAAAAGATGTTTTAGAAAGTCTAAAAGAATTACCTCAATGGATCAGCGATAATAAAGAAACTGTTGAATTATTAGGAGTAGCCATTGGAGCTGTCACAGCTTTAATTATTGCTTTTAATATCCAACAAGCATTAGCAAGTGCAGGACTTACTTTGTGGGAATGGGTAGCAGGAACAGCCACCATTGCAACAGGGGCATTAAGTACGGCATTTGCTTTTTTAACAAGTCCAATAACATTAATTATATTAGCTATAGCAGCAGTAATAGCTATAGGAATTTTACTCTATAATCATTGGGATGAAATAAAAGCTAAAGCTATAGAATTAGTTCAAAATCTCGTTGCAAAGGTAATTGAGTTAAAAGATAAAATAATAGGAAAAGTAATAGAGCTTAAAGATAAAGCTGTAGAGAAATTTATTGAGCTTAAAGATGGGATAAAAGAAAAGTTTTTAGAAATACTTACAAATTCAGTTCAATTATTTTTAGATATGAAAGAAGGTATCGCAAATAAAGCAACTGAAATAGTTGATTCTGTTAAGCAAAAATTTGAGGATATAGTAGGATTCTTTAAAAGTCTGCCTTCACGATTTCTTGAACTTGGAAGTAATATTATTGATGGTTTAAAACAAGGTATAGAGGATAAAATAGAAGCTGCAAAAAATGTTATATCTAACTTAGCTGATAACCTACCAAGCATAGTGAAAAATATTCTAGGCATACATTCCCCAAGTAGGGTAATGATGCAGTTAGGAGTTTATACAGGGGAAGGTTTAATAAACGGTATAAAATCTACTATGAGCCAGTTAAAAAGACAAAGTGCAGAAATGGCTAATTTAGCTGTACCAAAGATTAACCTACCAGAAACAACACTTCAAGGCATAGGCTCAAGCAGCACAAACAATTATTATACAGTAAATGCACCTAGAGAGTTAGATCCTTATGAAACCTTTAAGGCAATGAGAAAAGCTACAAGATAAATCAATAAATAAAAATGCCCAATATTTATTAGGGCTACAATATGAGCAGGTAAGGAGGTACTCATGGACATAATTACATATACAAATAGTAAAGGGGTGACTATCAATATTAACGATAGTTTCCCCTTTCGCTTTGAAGATATTAATGGAGCAGATAAGGTAGCCAATGAAATAGATGTTATAAAAAACTATAAGCAAGATGGAAAACAGATTACTGGCAGCAGTTTAGGGGAAAGGGAGTTAGTTATTACAGGAACCATTAAAGGTGATGATGTAAACATCTTAGAGGATTTAAAGCGTAGTATGATAAAGATATTTAACCCTAATTTAGAAGGAACATTAACTTATTATATTGGAGGCTTAATAAAATCCATACAATGCAAGCCACAATCAACAGTGGAATTTAAAAATACAGGATTTAAAAACATTAAAAGATTTTCAGTGGAGTTACTATGTGAAGATCCTTATTGGAAAGACATATCAAGCAATATTGCTAGTGCAGGATCATGGACTAAAACTTTTGCATTTCCTTTAGTTATGACTAATTTCAAATTTGGTGTTCAAGCTACTACTCCAACGATTTTAAATAATGTTGGTGACGTAGACACAGGAATGATAATTTACTTTAAAGCTAATGGAAGTGTCACTAATCCCACTTTGATTAATCCAATCAATGGGCAATATATGAAAGTATTAAAGGCTATGGCGGCAGGAGAGGTTATAAAAGTTAATACAAATACAGGACAAAAGAAGATAACTTTCATTCAAAATAACACTGAAACCAATATAACTAATCTTATGGAATACGGCAGCACCTTTCTACAGCTTGAACTTGGAGGAAATCAATTAAAAAGCAGTGCTACAAGTGGCTATACTTATTTAGATGTTGATATAGAATATACTCCTAAATATTTGGGGGTGTAAGCTATGGATTTAAGAATATACGACAGATATTATCAATTTATTGGTGTAGTGGATGTTTTCACGTCTTTAAGATGGACAAGAAAACACTATACAGCAGGGGAATTTGAACTAAAAGTCACAGCTACAGAAAATAATATTAATTTACTTAAGAAAGATAATATGATTTACAAATCTCATACTGAAGCAGCCATTATAGAAACTGTTGAACTAGCAAAGGAAGGTACAAAAGAAGAGATTACAGTTAAAGGGTACATGATAACAGGAGTTTTAAAAATACGCTGTATAGATGGAACTAAAAACTATCTAGGAACTACTTGGACAGCTGAGAAGATAATGTTTGATTTAGTTAACAGTGAATGTATTAACCCAGTTAAACCTCAAAGAGTGATAACTAATTTAGAATTAGGAGTTTTAAATAATTATACTGGAAATGTAAACATGCAAGTATCCTATGATAATTTATTAGATACTATTGAAAGTATTGGCACAGCTAATCAAATAGGTTTTAGAATACAGTGGACAACCGTTAGTAATGTGATGATCTTTAATTGTTATAAAGGTACAAACAGGACTATAAATCAAAAAATATTACCACCAGTAATATTTGATATAGATTACGACAATGTAATTTCTCAAGATTATTATGACAGCGATAGTAATTTGAAGAACTGTGCCATTGTTGCAGGCGAAGGTGAAGGAGCTGTAAGAGCTAAAGTTTATGTAAATGATTATTTAGATGGAAGAAATCGAGTTGAATTATTTTGTGATGCCAAGGATCTGCAAAGAACAAATAATAATGTAACTATGACCGATGTACAATATCAAACAATTTTAACTTCAAGAGGTAATGAAAAGCTTGGAGAATGTCAAGTAATTCAAACCTTTGAAGGACAGATAAATACTAACGCAGGGCTAGAATATAGAGTTGATTATGATCTTGGGGATTGGGTAACAAGACAAGATAAAAAGTGGGGAATTACTCTTGATACTCAAATTACAGAGATAACGGAAGTATACCAAAATAATTCAATGGTACTAGATATAACCTTTGGGAACAACATTCCAACAGAAATACAAAAAATAAAAAGAGAAATTAGGAGAAATTAAAAAATGAGAAGTAAAACTTACTTTTATGATGGAGTTGCCTATAATAGTTCAGATATGGCAGTAGCATTAGCAGGTATTATTACAACAGGTGTAAGTCCTATTGATGAAACAGGAATAGAATCTGATAGTTGCCTGAAGGTACTACAAGCAAGTGCTAGTAATGCAGTTAATGTATACAGTGGAGTTGCATGGATTAACGGACATTACTTTGAACTAACGGATGGAGCAACAGTAACTTTGCAACCTTCAGATGCTACAAGAAATAGAACAGATAGTATAGTTTTAAAAATGGATATAACAGCAAAGACAGTGACTTTAAGAAGTGAAATGGGCAGCTATAGTGGTTCTTTATATGTTCCAGTACGTAATCAATATGTTTGGGAGTTAATATTGGCTCAGGTTTATATTGGAGCAGGAACATCTTTTTATACACAAAGCAATATAACAGATACAAGATATAATCCAAACTTCTGTGGAATTTGTACAACTCCTCAAGGTACACTACAAAGTCAAATTGATGAACTAGGTTCTACAGTTGATATGTGTATAAAAGCGACCGAAGATGTGGCAGCATATACAATAATTCCAAGAAAAACTTATACAGAATTAGAGGTTAAAAAACTAAATGTAACTGATGAAGTAAATCAAGGTATATTCAAAGTATATATGCCTAATAATGCTAGAGTTGCTATTGAAGCAGAAGTTATAGTTTCTACAAGGAATATAAGTGGACAAGGAGCAATACTGGAACAAAGTATTAAATGTGTTGGTTTAACTGATGCCAGTGGCAATGTCTTTGCAAGTAATGGAATCAGTGTTGGAAGTGCAAGTGTTCAAACTTCTGGTGTTACAAGCTATTCAATAACAGCAAGCTTATCTGTAGATTCAGTTAATAAATATGTTGTATTTTCAGTAAAGCCAAATGAAGAGCCACAGGATGTAATTTCAGATATTATTGTAAGAGCAAAAATAACTTATATAGTTGAAGGAGTAATTCAACAGCCAGGAATTACTGTCATATAAAGCATTAGAGAAATCTAGTGCTTTTTTAATATAAAAAATTAATAGAAAAGAGGAATTGAAATGGATAAGTTTATCAATATTAAAACAGGACTTTTCGCAGTAGTTGCAGTGTTTGGAGGAATGTTTAGTGATGTATTAGGTGGATTTGACAAGATATTAATGGCTTTACTTATTTGTATGATTGCAGACTACATAACAGGGTTAATAGTAGCTTTGGTATTTAAAAATTCTACTAAAACAGAAACTGGTGCAGCACAAAGCAAAGCAGGGTTTATTGGTATAGTTAAAAAGATATTTGTATTAATTTTAATTGTAGTAATAAATCAAATCGATATAGTTACAAATACTAATGGTTTTTTAAGAGATGCAGCCATCATGGGTTTTATAGCTAACGAGGTTTTATCTTTGATTGAAAACGCAGGACTTATGGGAATAAAGCTACCAGAAGCAGTAACTAATGCAATAGATGTATTAAAGAATAAAAGTGAAAGTAGAGAGTAGCCTTTTTAGCTGCTCTTTTCTTATGGAGAGGATGAAGTAATATGGTGCCAATTATAAAACAAATAAGCAATTTCAATTATTCGGAAGGCAACAATATAAAATTCATTGTATGCCATTTTACAGGCAATGATAATGACACAGCAAAGAATAATGCTGACTATTTCGGAAGTTGTGACAGAGAGGCTTCAGCACATTATTTTGTTGATAACAATGAAATAAGACAAGTGGTAGAGGAGTATAATGCCAGTTGGCATTGTGGCGATGGCAATGGAGCTTATGGGATAACAAATTATAATTCTATTTCAATTGAAATGTGTGGAGCTAATGGAGATATCTCAGAAACCACAGCAAAGAATGCTAGAAATTTAATAAGACTTCTTATGAAAAAGTATGGTGTTCAAATAGAAAACGTAGTAAGGCATTATGATGCCAGTAGAAAGAATTGTCCAAGTCCTTTTAGCAGCAACAATTGGGCAAGATGGACAGAGTTCAAAAACAAGATAGTTAATGAAGTGGAGGAAGATGAAATGAAGATAAGAATATTCAGTAGAACATGGTACTTAGCACAATACCCAGATGTATTAAAGTCAGGACTTGATCCATATCAACATTATTTAAGCTATGGGAAAAAAGAAGGTAGACAACCACTGCCACCAAAGCCAAAGGATTTTACTGATGCAGGATATTTAATATGTAATACTGATGTTGTTGATGCAATAAATAGAGGGGAGTATGTTAGTGGACTAGATCATTATTATGAGTTTGGGTGGAGAGAGGGTAGAAAGTGGAATTATGTTCAGAATATTAAGGCGGCAACAGTTATTTTGGATCAAAAAGGAGAAGCGTTTTATAGGGTTATTGCGGGGTCTTTTAAGGATAAGAAGAAGGCTGAGAAAAGAATAACCGAATTAAAAAAAGTTGGGTTTAATAGTTTTATAGTAGCATATAATAATTAGATATTTAATGGGTATCAAGTAGGAGAAATCATACTTGATACCCACTTTTTTTTATTGCTTAGGAATTTGAACTTTTTTTGAATCAAAAAAGCACCTATTAAGAGTTTCTAAATCAAATATTTACCGCACGTGTAAGAAAAAAATGAAAAACATACTTGAAACATGTTGTATTTAAGATGGAAATCATTTAGTATATTTTGTTATAATTTAGTATAAGTTTAGGTATATTATAATAAGTTGAAATTATTTGAAATATAATGATATTATAGATATATAAGCATAATAAGTGTATAATCTCAAAAATATTGTGTCTAAATTAAAATATCTAGACTAATAAAAGAGGTATGAAGTTTTTAAGAAGATTTAATTGTAAAAAATATTAAAGTTAATTCCTTGATGAATGATATGAGTTAAGGATATTAAAAACTATAAGGTTGATATACTTTCTAATAAAATTGAAACAATGAAAACAAATAGGTTAGAAAATAAAATTTTATTAAACGATTATGCGATACCTGGAAGAAAGTGGAGTGAAAAACAACATTAATGCTGAAGTTGGATAGATGGTTAATAATCTGGTTTCCGATCGTAAGGTATGTTATAGGTTATGAAAACTCTGCTTTGTGAAGAAAAATATAAGAAAATTTTATATTAGAAAGACGTGTAAAAAAATGAAAATATTTATACAAGTTAAGGTTTTTCCTGCATCAAATGGAGAATGCATTTTAATAAAATTTATAGGAAAGAGAGTTACTAATATATTAATAGATTGTGGTTATGTATCAACATATAAAATTATAAAGGAAGAATTACATAAATTAAAAGAAAATAATGAGAAGTTAGATTTAGTGGTTTTAACACACATAGATAATGATCATATTAATGGAGCTAGATGTATATTTGCAGACTATATAAATGATAGGATATGTGAAATTTCTGAAGTTTGGTACAATGATTATTTTAGTATTTACGATATTGAAAATAATAATAATAGTATAGAGGAATGTGAAGAGGAATTTAAAATTTTACAAACAATTATAAAACAAAAATATCCTAATGATCCAAATCAAAATGAAGAAAACTTTGTAGGATATAAAACAGCAAATATTTTAGTAGATTACCTGCAAAATGAAAAGATATATAAAAAACTTAATAAATCATTTACAAATGGAGTGTTTATAGAAAATAAGCATGAGATAAAAAGCAAGAGAATAAATGATGAAGTGGAACTAATAATATTAGGTCCTAAAAAAGAGATTCTGCAACAATTAGTATATGAATGGAGAAGTTATCTAAAGAAAAAGGGATTTAATAAAGAAATAGTTAAATCAAAAGAAATTGCTAAAGCTTTTGAACTTTTTTATGTAAATAAGGTTGAAAAGATGAATATACAAACAGTTAAGGAAAAACAGTGTTCAGTAGCTACAAAGCTTGAAGAGTTACTAGAATTTAATGAGTGCGATACAGGTTTAGAAAATAGAAGCTCTATTTCATTTATTTTAAAATTTTATGATAAATCCATGCTGTTTTTAGGGGATAGTAGTCCAATTGATTATGATGAAGTATTAGAAAAAATAGGACAAGATATGAAAGATGAAAAATTAAAATTTGATTTAGTTAAAGTATCACATCATGGAAGTAAATACAATATATCAAAAAAGTTTTTTGATATAGTAACAAGTGATAGATATATTATATCTACCAACGGTTATGGACATCATCATCCAGATTTTGAATCTATATATAAAATAATATGCATGCAAAAAGAAAATAAACTAATAAAATTTAATTATAAACAGAAGAGATTGATGAATTTTGTAGAAAAAAATAAATTGGATGAAACAAATAACTTTAAAATTGAATATGAAAATGAAAGTTTGAAAGGTAAAAAAATTATGGAAATAGATATTACAGATGAAGTTATAGAATCAAAGGGTGAAAGAAATGAATGAAAAAATTATAGGAAGGGTTACATGTAATGAGGACTTATTAGGAACATGTTTTTTAGTTACTCCATCTTATGTATTAACGGCATACCATGTAATTAAAAATAAAAACAATGTAAAAATTGAATTTCAAGTCATTGGTGAGACAAGAAAAGTTGAAAGTATTTTTTTTTATAATGAGAAAGATATAGATCTGGCGATTATAAAATTGAATAAGGATATTAAAAAGGCTATTGAGTATTGTGATATAGATACTATTATAGCTGTTGAACAAGGTGATTTTTGGGAAACAAGTGGATATCCAGATGAATATGAAAATGATGAACGTTTATATGTAAATGGAACTATAAATAGATACATAGAAGATCAATTACCAGACTTGGAGTTATCTATTAATGATCAGAAGGAAGTAAGTGAATGGCAGGGAATATCAGGTTCTCCATTGATAGTAAACGATCAAATATGTGGAATTGTTTTAAAAGAAAGAACTTCTAGCCTTAAAACAAAATTAAAAGCTATAAGTATGGAAAAAATTATTGGATTTTTATGTAATGAAACTGAAGTATTAAAAATATTATCTTATAGGAGAAAAAATTTACTCAGTGAGCGAATAGAAACATTTAATAAAGAATGTAATGATATATTTTTTTCTTACAAATATGTCGGAGAAGATTTCATTTCAAATTGTTTAATATTAAAACCTGAGAGCGAAATTAATGACCTTGTATATATAATAGATTTATTTCTAAAAGATTATGCAAATAGTATGCAAGAAATAATTAATGAGCAAAACAATAATATGATAAATAGACGTAAACAAGAAAAGAGAAATGAATATGCTGCAGAAGAATTAAAAAGGATATTGATAAAGAGCAATAAGCTTGGGTTTGCTCTTCTTTGGATTATATTGGAGGGTGTATTTCAAGCCCCTCGGGTGGCTACAGCTTATTCTATGGAAAATGAAATAAAACAAGATATTTATATTTCTAGGAGTGCAGATAGCATTAAAGTATCAATTGGTTATACAGAGATGAAAAAAGACCTAATGCAATCAATATTAAAAGTTCTTATTGAAATTGATAAAGAAATAGGAACTAATGAACAGAAAATCTTTATTTGGGATGAATTAGCTATTAACTATTTAGATATTTATAATAGATTGCATGTAGAAGAACTGCAAAAAAAAGAGCAGAGTGGTGAAAAGGTTAATTTAGAAATAGTTATACTACATTCATATGATAGTAATATTTATAAGAAAAATATTTATAAGAAAAGTAACAATACTAATAAAATAGCGGAAAATTTTTGTAAAGCAGAACTTGATCAGTATAATAAAAAAATTGTAGAAATATGCTCAAAATTCAAATGGATAAAATCCAAACAAATCATGTGGATATCTTTACCATGTGAGTCTTTAGAGTTATTTCATAATATAATTCAGCATGGAGCGGAGGACTAATATGATTATAAATAGAGAGTATCTTAAGCTCATAGATGAATTAATAATTAAATATATCGAAATTGAGATAAAAAAAGATTTTTTAGAAGAATATGATAAAAATAAAGTAAATATAAAGGAACTAGCTTTTTTGGCAGAAAAAGCTCTTATTTTAGCAGATTCTAGGAGTTTAGCAAATAAAGAGAGGGCACTTAAAATAGCTACACTTATAGCAAAACAAACAGTTTATAACAGTCAATTAAACTTAATTTCAAGTATTATATTAGGAAGAATAAAAAATTTTAAGAGCCAAGAACTTTTAGATAAAAAACTAGAGAATAGTTTGTCTAATAAAATATCCCCATTTGATATGTTAAAAGAAATCATATATAAAAATAATAATACAGTTAAAATAGCTAATAATAAATTTTTATTGAATGATTTCCAGTTAGACTTTTATGATCTTGTAATGCATAAAAATATAGTTAGTGTCTCAGCTCCAACATCTATTGGAAAGTCTTTCATAGTTAAGAGAACATTAATAGATTTACTTTTAAAAGGTGCAAATACATGTGTATATATTGTACCATCTCGAGCTTTGATAACAGAGGTAATAAATGATTTAAGAAAAGAAATAAGTAGAATGAAACTTGATATACAATTTAATTTATCATCATCATCAGATATAAGCAATCTTGATAAAGAAAAAAAGACTATACTAATATTAACTCAAGAGAGGTTCTATCAGTTGTGCAATAATAATGAATTAATAGTAGACATACTTATTGTAGATGAAGCACAAAATGTTATAAATGGCACTAGAGGAATTTTATTAGAATATAGTATTAAGTATGCTAAAAGATTATGGGATAATTTAAAAATTGTTTTCTTAAGTCCATTAATCGACAACCCAGAAAAGTTTAATGAAAGATTTTCTAAAGATAATACAAATGGATTTCTGAATATAAAACAACCAACAGTAAGACAAAATATCATTAAATTGTATAAAGACACGAGAGGATACAAAGTTGTAGCTAATAAAAAAGTAATTAAAGAGAAAGTTAAGATAAATAGGTCAGGTTCCATACCAAGTAATATAGCAAATGTGGTGTTGAATTTTAACAATGGAGAAAACTCAATTATATATTGCAATAAGACAAGCTTAGCTGTTGAAGTTTGTGAAAAATTATATGATTCTGGCTTATACGAAGATTTGGATAATGAAGATTTGGAAGACTTTGCAGATTTTATTGAATATTCTATCAGCAAGAAATATTTATTGAGTAAATATATAAGAAAAGGAATAGTATATCATTACGGAAATTTACCCCCTTTTATAAGAGGTGGTATAGAAGAATTGGCGGCATCAGGATGTTTTAAAGTTATAGCTTGCACATCAACTTTGCTTCAAGGAGTAAATCTTCCTGCTCAAAATATATATATCTACAATCCATGTAAAGATGATATAGAATTAACTAATTTGGAGTTTTGGAATTTAGTAGGCAGAGCTGGTAGGATGGGATATGATTTTTGTGGTAATATCATATTAATTCAGAATGATTACTGGACTGATATAGATAAATATGATAACAAATGTACTACAGTAGAGTTTTTATCAGACACATATAAAAGTATTGAAAATTTAACACAGATGATTGAAAGTAGTGAAGATATAAATAATATAGGGTATAGTGATGAAATTGATGATTATATAATTAGTTCAACTATTATAGATAGAATTAATGGGCAAGATTTAGTGAGCAATATAGAGTGTAAAGATTCATTGTTATATGAAAATTTAGAACTTATGGTGGATCAAATTATTAAAAATTTTAGTCCGCCTAAGGAACTTTTAACTCGTCTTGTTGGTATAAAGTATTCCAATATAGAACTGCTGTGGAATTATTTTAAAGAAAATGATAATATAATAAATGAATTGTTGATACCACATCCATTTAGTGTGGATAAAGATACTTTTATGAGTATATATATGAAAGCTATTAGAAATATTAATGAATTTTTAATGGATGAAAAGTTATTCAATGAATATGATGCTATTAAACTACCCTTAATGTCATATTCATGGATTATGGAAGATAAACTGAGAAATATATTAATGCATAAAATAAGTAAAAATGGTTTGCAAAATTCATTACCTGATAAAGATATTTCTAAAATCATCGAAAGGGAAGTAAAGTATCTAAATAATAATATTAGATTTAAACTAGTAAAGGGATTTTACGCATATGGAGAAATATTAAAATCGTACCTAAAGCAAGTTGGAAAAGACGAGCTATTAGAGAATATAATAAATATACCTATGTATTTGGAAATAGGAGCTTGTAGGAAACCAACGATAGAATTGATATCAATTGGGATGAATAGAGAGTTTGCAGTAGAAATTACTGATAAATACAAGGTTAGAGAAAATAGCATTATTAAAGACTTAAAGAGAATAGATTTACAACGTATAAAAAACAATTATTTAAGGAAAAAATTATCAGATTTTATTAAGACTATATAATAAAAATGAGTTATTCTGATATTTTCGTTTTAATAAATTATATGTTTATACTTGCTTAGTTAAACTTATCTTTTAAATCTTAAATTCTTCAATATTAATATGAATTTATTTATATTAATATTGAAGAATTGCTATTCATATAGTTTGTTAAGAAATATTTATATACTGTAAGTAAAATATGAAAATTATTTCAATTAGATGGTTTATTATCTTATGAACTCTTCACTAGTATTCCTAGGTTGAAGTGAACTTTCTAGAGTTCTGATTTTAACAGAGTTAAGATGCCAATTTATCGGCAAATGGAGTTTATAAAAGATTTTAGTTAGAAACAGAAATTATGAAGTTACTAAGATATAAAAATGAAACTCTTCTTTGAAGTAGTTATTTAAGTATATTCGTTCTGTTTTTAACTCTATCAGTAAGCATAGAATAATAGATGATTTTAAATTTATTTTCCAACACAAGTTTAAAATAGGCTAGAAAATTGTATAAATATAAAATCCGCTAAAGTCTTGAAAAGTCTCACTTTTAGCTGATTATGGACAAGTACAAAAACAATTATTTTAACTCAGGAATTCGTTTCCTAGAATGCTTACTAATATGAATTAAATAAACCCAAAACCAATAATTAAAACCGTCCTTCAACCGTCCAAATAGAATTTTTTACGGTTATTTTACGTTAAAACATGATTACAGAAAAATTTAAAAATGGCTTAAATACAACAAGGTTTTTAGGATATTAGAAGTTCCAAATTAGTATAAATTATATACTTGCTAGAACTGCAAAACCTTTATTTAACAACGATAAAAACAATATATTTACTGATATTGTTTTTAATCGAGATAAGTCGATGAATTGCTAGGCAAGAGCGGCAACTGTTTATGTTTCTTTAAGAAAAGATAGACTTTTAGAAGCAACATTGAAGGATAAAGAAACATTTTTAGAAATAGTCTATGGAAAAAATAAAAAACAACTATGAACATATTAGAGGACAGTTCAGTATGTGGGATTAAACAATATTTATATCAGAATGGTCATCGTAAGGTAATTAGCCATTAATTACTTGCATAGAAAGAGGAGGTAGGATTATGTGGCTATTTATTTGTGGTATCTTATGTTTGCTTACATTAAATTATAGAAATAAATATAAAAAAAATTATTCTGATATTGAAGAAAGTAAACGAATGTATAACGAATTAAATGCTGAAATTAATAAAAAAAATAATATATTAGAACTTAGAGAAAAAGAGTTATTGGATAAAGACGACCTCCTAAATGAGTTACAATTTAAACTTAAAAATACAGAAAAACAGAAAACTAAATATCAAACTTTATATAATAAGTTTGTTGAACAGTATGAGATATTGAAACTTAAAGAACGAGAATTGTTAGATATGGAGGAAAATCTAAAATGTTATGACATTAAGCTTAGCGATAAAAATAAAGATTTAAAAAGTGATACTGAAATTATAAATAAACTAAAATCTGAACTTGAAGATGCAGAAAAACAAAAAACTGAATATAAAATTTTATATAATGAACTCGCTGAAATGCCTGATATATTGAAACTTAAGGAACGAGAATTATTAGATATGGAGGAAAAACTAAAATTTTATGACATTAAGCTTAGCGATAAAGATAAGGATTTAAAAAGTGATACTGAAATTATAGGTAAACTAAAATCTGAACTTGAAGATACAGAAAAACAGAACACTAAATATAAAATTTTATATAATGAATTTGTTGAAAAGCATGAGATATTAAAGCTTAAAGAACAAGAATTGTTAGATAAAGAACGTGAATTGTTAGATATGGAAGAAACTTTAAAATCTTATGACATTAAGCTTAGAGATAAAAATAAAGATTTAGAAAGTGCTGCTACTGAAATCATAAATAAATTCAAGTCTGAGTTTGAAGATGCTAAAATAAAAAAAGCTAGGTATTATAAGTTGTATAATGAACTTATACAAGAGTCAAATAGTTTAGAGCTTAGAAAACAACGATTATTAGAAAAAGAAGAAGATTTAAGGGCTTATGATAACATGCTTAGATTTAGGGAAGAAAAATTATTGAATATTGATGAGCATGTCAAAAAGTTAGAAACTAAATATAAACAATTAGAAAATGAAATAAGTTTACATGAAATTGGAATTTATGAGTTGAAATATAATTTTGAAAATTTAAACTTATATGAAGAAAAACTTGAAGAAATAAGAGTAAAAGAGAAAGAATTATTTTTACTAAAGAAAGCATGTATCTGTAATGATCCAATATCAGTAATTCATAGCATAGGAATAGGGAGAAGTGTTATATATAGTTATTCTGAGCTCATGCTAAAAGCATTTAATCTAGAGTGTAGTAATGCTATAGAAAATGTAAACTATAAAAATATTGAATTAGTTGAGAAAAAACTTGAAATTGTTTTTGAGTATATAAACGATATAGGTAAAAAATTAAATTGTGAGATTACCTATCAATATTTTAATTTGAAGAGGCAAGAATTATACCTTGTATTTGAGTATCAAGAAAAAGTATATCAAGAAAGAGAAAAACAAAGAATTATCAAAGAGCAAATTGCTGAAGAAGAAAAAGCTCAAAAGGAATTCCAAAAAGCACTTATTGAAGCTGAAAAAGAAGCAGAACGATATAATAAAGCTTTAGTTCAAGTAAGACAAGAACTCGAAAGAACGACTGGGGAAAAAGTATATAAACTTGAAAATATAATTATAGAATTGGAAAATAAATTACAAGAAGCTGAAGAAAATAAGAGAGCAATATCACAAGCTCAAATAACCAAGTCTGGACACGTATATATAATAAGTAACATTGGTTCTTTGGGTGAAAATATTTATAAAATTGGAATGACAAGGAGAATTGATCCTAATGAGCGAATACGGGAGTTAAGCAGTTCATCAATGCCATTTCCATTTGATGTACATGCCATGATTTTTACAGAAAATGCACCAGAGCTTGAATTGACAATTCATAAAATGCTATCTCAAAGAAGAGTTAATAGGGTAAATTTAAGAAAAGAATTTTTTGAAGTTGAGCTTGAGGAAATTAAAGAAATAATTGAAGAATTAGGTATCACTGATGTAAAATATACGTATGGCTTTGAGGCAAAAGAATATAGGCAGTCTTTGTTGATAAAGCAAGCAGACTTAAAGTTAATTGCACAATAATACATAAGCAAATGTTGATATTTAAGAGATACTGCACGAACATCAAAATAAATTTGATGTCCGTACAATAAGAGATTTATTTTCCCACACTTTTCCCACACAAGTTTAAAATAGACTAGAAATTTATATAAATATAAAGTCCTCTAAAGCCTTGAAAAACCTCACTTTTAGCTAATAATGGACAAGTATAAAAACAATTTTTTTGACTCAGGAGTTCGATTCTCCTAGGGGTCACCAAATTGTCTGCAAACTGCTGATAGCAACGGTTTGCGGGCTTTTTTTATGCCATTTTGAAGGGCTAAAAATGAGATTTTCCCACACTTTTCCCACACAAGTTTTCGATGAAAGTTAGGAAATGCTAAATAGAAACTTTAAGATAGGGTAGGTGTGAAATTTTTAGTGAGAGATATAGTTTCTTCTAAAATGATGTAGTAAAAGAAAAAATTAATTATTCAATTTTATTATAATCATAGAGAAGTAAGTTATATTCATGGAAGTATTGAATTGTCTTAGATTTGAGAGAAGTGAAAATATAAATCACTGATGTTTATGAAAAATTTTAAGAATTAAGTTGATTAAAGAAAAACTCAGAAATGGGTTCTTTTTATATGGACTAAAATGAGATACTTTGAGGACGTAGTTATATAGAGATAGTTGCTATTAAAGAGCTTTTAGAGCATATATACATTGAGGAAACAAAACGATATATATAGACATAAGCATTAAGGGCATTATGAGAGTAGGATACTTATGATATAATTAGCTAATAAATTTAATTTACAATAGAAACTTATTATGAATAAGTAGGTGATATATTTGTTTGAAATAAAAAGAGGTATTTTGACAGCAGAACAATTTATTGTTTTAGTAGAATCTGTAGGATGGGGACATCCAACTATTGAGCAAGTAGAGATAGCATTAAAAAATTCACTATAACTGCTTGTGTTGTAGATTGTAATAGAGTCGTTGCAATGGGAAGAATGTTTGGAGATAATAGCATGTCTTATTTTATAAAAGATGTAGTAGTTTCTCCTGAATATCAAGGCAAAGGTATTGGAAAACTTCTTATTAATGATATGATAGCTTTTATTAAAGAGAAAACACCAAAGGGATGGAAGTTTTGTGTTGAACTTATGAGTGCTTCAGGAAAAGAAGTTTTTTATGAGAAGCTTGGATTTGAAAGAAGACCCTCAGTAATGTTTGGTGCTGGAATGTTTTTAATTGAAAATAATATATAGTATTAATTCATAGAAGTTAATTGATTGCAAGAGTGAATAGTTATGAAAAATGTGTGTTTTGAAAATGGTATAGTAGTTTATGATGAATTTAGTGTAGCTATAGAAAAGCCATTAGGAAATCAGTTATGGGAACTAAAGGAAGATTTATTACAAGTAAAGTACTTTGATAAATATAGAAATATATACATAATTGATATGGGTTGGTATCCTGAATTTAACCCTCTTGGAAAGCTTAAGATAGTTATTGTTAGAAACTTTCAATGGGATAATCCAGTGTATATGAGAACAGGGAATATTCAGGATGTTTATTCTATTTTGAATGATTGCATTGATTATATAAATAGAATTTAATAATATGTAATAAAAATGAGTAAAATGATATGATAAGAAATAAAATATCAGAAATAGTAAAAGAATTAAACAGAACATTAAAATTATAAATCTATTTAATATGTGGATATAGATAATAAATACTAATTAGTGGAGGTTAATATATGTCTATACCTAGATATATTCGTTGTGAACTTCACCTCCACCACCACCATGAAACCCACGAAAATCTAAAATTTGGATTTTCGTGGGTCTTTTATTTTATAGAAATAAATTCATTATAAAAATCAAGATTAGCTTTAAAAGTTTAGCTGAATATCTTTCTTTCTAGGATCTAAGGATTTATATTTACTTAATATAAACTCAGTTCTTCTCATTTTTGAACATCTAACTAGATATGGAGATATTTCTTTTAAAAATCAAGAGCATAATTTTAGGATAGAGATGAAGAAAGGTATTTATGCGGAGGTGAAAGTGTTGTTTGGCAGTGGTCATTTTGGCTGTATATCAAATAAAAAATTTAAATTATTTAATAAATATAATAGTAATTGTGCATACTAAGTTAGTAAATATAAATTAAGAAAGGAGATATATTATGAAAAAGAAAATTACTAAACTTATAGCTTTACCAATAATGTTATTATTATTTAATATTATGGGGGGAAATTGTCATGCTTATGCACAAGTTACATATTTAGCTCAGGAACAACAAAATAATTCAAAGGATATTGTTGACATTGCTATTGGAGACAATAGGTTTAAAACTTTAGTAACTGCTTTAAAGGCTGCAGGATTAGTTGATACACTTAAAGGGCAAGGTCCATTTACAGTGTTTGCACCTACAGATGATGCGTTTGCAAAGCTTCCAAACAACACCGTCAACGATCTTTTAAAACCAGAAAATAAGGAGGCACTCGTAAAGGTTTTAACTTATCATGTTGCACCTCAAAAGCTCACTGCAGCAGAAATATTAAAGTTAAATGGTAAGGAGTTAAAAATGTCAAATGGGGAAAATGCTAAAATAGAAATGAAAAATAATGAAGTATATATTGATGGAGCTAAGGTTGTAATTACTGATATTATGGCTAAAAATGGAGTAATACATGTAATAGATACAGTTATGATGCCATAAATAATAAGTACGTATTATAAAATGATAAAGGCATTTTCTTTTAAGAAATATTAGTTTTAAATATGGTATTTTATCTATTATGTATGAATATAGTCATTGTTGTGTATATTTATTGAGGATTTGCTGTATTAAAAGAAGTTATTAGAGATTGATAATAAGTCTAGATGTATTATTGTATATTTTATGGGTGGATTTTAAAGGTCATGCATCAACGGATGGAGCAATAGTAACTTTGCAACCTTCTTTATAACATATAAGAAAATACTAAAATTTGTGAAATAGAGTATAAAAATGAGTTTGCCCACAACTACAAACCGTTGTGGGCAAATTGTTGAAAAGCCATTAAAAACATCGGTTAAATCCAGTAATAGAGAGGTGTGAAAGCATAAGTGTAAAGATGAAGCAAGACATGGAAGTGCCTTTAAAGGATTATTAAATAGATATTTTAACTAAATATAAATGACAGTCAGAACCCCCTGAAAACTTAGTGTTTACAAGGGGTATTGTAATGTATTGAACACAGAATGTTATTTGTGGCTTAAGCCGTCATACACAGCATACTATACACAGTATATCTTCTCAAAGTATTGTGTATCAATGGGTTACAGTCATTTTTATTTGCTTATTTATAGGTTAAAATCAAGACCAGAAGAAGGTTTTAACGGATAGTATTTTAGTTCTGTGTATCCAACGAAGCTGAACAATTCCTATTGAAGTAAGTCCGTGGTTTTATACTTAATTTAAGCTATGTTTAAGAATAACGTTGAAATTAAAAAGCAACCCTGATGGGTTGTCTTTAGTACATTATAAATGAAAACTGTGAAATAACTCAACGGTATATTACCTTTTTGGGAGGTGTGCTATTCATAGGATAAAAAAGAGGAGTTTTTGTCCACTCCTTTAGGATTACTATAGAGAATATAATACTATAGACTACTTTTTACTGCAATATCGCTACCTTTCAAGTATATTTGAATTTTATCATTTTATTTACAAAAATACAAATAGGATTTATTAATAAAATAGCAAGGTATTTTACATGCAACAATGAACCATATCCCTATTGTTTCTATATACTTCCACATGTAAAATTCGGGTGTCTTTTGCAGTTATGGTTTTAAAGCACTAAATGATATTATTAATAATATCCGGATATAACCAATTTCCCATTCTTTTATTAAGTGTTATGCTTTCTATGAGCTATTAATAAACAAACTCAAAAATTATAAAGTTGAGGATAATATTGCAATTTTTTATCAATATTAACAGTATTGTTATTAAAGTCAAAGTCTGACCATCTTAATGTATAACATTCACCAGTTCTAAGACCTAAATTTATTCCTAATTGAAATGCTAGATGTAAGCTTGTACTTTTAAGTCGAGTACTTAATTTCACTAATTCTTCTTCAGTGTATATTTTTATTTGACCATCTGAGTTCAATTTCGGTGGAATAACCTTATCTAAGGGTGAGACTTTTAGATATTCCATTCTTTTTGCATAATTAAAAACAACTACTAAAAGATTGTATAAGCTTTTAACATATGAAGCACTTAATTTGGTGCTTTTTTCAGCTTCCTTTTTTAAAGTAAAGCCACCTTTTTCAAATTGTTTTCTTTTCCCATCAATTAAGACTAAGTCTATAATGAGGCTTTTCATAGATAAGTAAAATTCTATAAAGATAGTTATGCTTTAAGATACTCATACACACATTAGTGATACTAATGTGTGTATGTAGCTTTATAAACATTAATCCACACAAGTTTAAAATAGACTAGAAATTTATATAAATCTAAAGCCTTGAAAAGTCTCACTTTTAGCTGATGATGGACAAGTGTAAAAACAATTTTTTTGACTCAGGAGTTTGATTCTCCTAGGGGTCAAAAAATTGTCTTCAAACTGTTGTTGTGAACGGTTTGAGGGCTTTTTTTATGTCTCATATTCTGACGAATCAAATAAAAAAATTAATCATTTAAATGCTTTTTGTATATTCAGTAGCACAATCAGTTAGATTTGATGATATACTTGTGTTTGGTCAAAATGTTCTCAAGGAGTTTTTTAATATTTATAATGCTTAATTATTTAATACTAACAGCTAATAATCATAGAAAGTTAGCTATAAACGGGATATCTTTATTTGCGGATATGCCAGACCATAGCAAGTTAATGATATAATTTACATGTGGGAGAACAACTATATTCTAGTTCTCTTATGTCTAATAGGAGGAATTTAAGTGATAAAGCATAATATAGATTTAAAGAAATTCATACCAAAAGGACAAGTTACATATGAGTATAAGGAGAATTTACTTTATATGACCACTAATAGATCAATACCGACTCAACGTTTTGATAAGGAGCATTTATCAATAAATTCCTATATTAGTCTACCTATCAAATATAAATTGCCTTTACGAATTGATATAGTAGCAAAAATTGATGCTCCTGGGTTATATATACTTTTAGGAAAAGGACACGTGAATTTTGGTACTTTATGGTCAGACAATAGACGAATAGATGACATTGTATCTCCAGTGAGAAAGACATTTCATTATCATAATCATATTAATCTTAACGAGTTTACGAATATTTCTTTAATATATGATTTTAAGGAAATGCAAATTATGATTAATGGAGAGGAACGGTATTATTCAAAAAAAGAAAAATACATGAAATTCAAAGGATTCACAGAAATTAATACAAAGGGGTTTGAAGTAAAAATAGCCTGCGATAAACTTGTAAATTTATGTGTAAAGTCGGTTTCTATAACTGAATATAAGGATACATGTGGGATTTATCATTCAAAGATAGAACTACCTGTTGCAATTACAAAAAATGAAGCTATTGCACAGGGTGAAAAGCCAACCTTTGAGAAATGTATCTCTCTTCTTCCTTTGGATATGCAAAGTGAAATTACTGATATTGATGAATATTTTAAAACTTTAAAACCATTGAAATTTAAAAGGACTATAGAAAAAAACGGAAATAAAATAACTTATATTGAGTCTCAGTATGGATTTTCTTATGCTATATATTTAAGTAATGATGTTTTTGATCATTCTCTTCAATGGTATATTATAACTAATGGGAAGCCAGAGACGTGGCATAGAAAAGCAGATGTAATGGAAGAAATACTTGATAGGCTATTCCTTAAATCACCGAATTTTGCGGAACGTATGTTTTCGAATTTAGATGATTGTGTGGGGTGCTATAAAAACTGTTTGGCAAGAACAAAGTATAAATTAAGGGATAACCATAAAGATGTTTGTCATGGAAAGTTAAAATTTAAAATGAATAAAATTGGTTTTGAGGACCTTCGAATTTTCATTTTAGAAATAAAACAATTTGTACAGGAAACAATAAAATAATAGAAGCTTCTTAGTGATAACAAAGAAGCTTTTCATTTATAGAAATAATAAATGTATATTATATACTGAGTAAATAGAATTTTTACGCCAATATACATTGTAGTAAGTAAAATGTGTTAAATTACAAAGATAACCTTCATAGGGCAAGATGATAACTAATTCCAACTATTTTATCGAATTTAAAAAGCTGTTGAGGTAATCCTATATATAGGAGGTGATACTATGAAACGTATAGCTAAGATGTTATTACTATTATTGATGTTCGTTCCGTCAATGGCTTCAGCAGAAACCTATGCTGAAAAATCTGAAGATATAATGTGCAATAGTGAAGTGAAAGATCAAACTTACTTATCTAAGACTATCAATGAACAAGTACTCGATTCTAATAAAATGTACCTAATGCAGAAGTCAAACATAACTAATATTAGCGCTACTAAAAGTATTGAAAAGGAAGTTATCAGATTAAGTAATTTGGAACGTTCAAAGCGTGGTTTAAAGCCATTAAGTGAGGATTTAAAGTTATCAAGGATAGCAAGACTTAAGTCACAGGATATGTCTCAGAAAAATTATTTCAGTCATACTTCACCAACCTATGGATCTCCATTTAAGATGATAAAGTCATTCGGTATTAATTATCGTAGTGCAGGCGAAAACATTGCTAAAGGTCAAAGGTCAGCACAACAAGTTGTTAATTCATGGATGAATTCAAGCGGACACAGAGCCAATATACTAAATCCTGGTTTTACGCATATTGGAGTTGGATATTCTCCTAATGGTAACTATTGGACACAAATGTTCATATCTAAATAATGGATCTTATTAAGTTTAATATTGGGGTTTGTAGGGGGTTAATAAAAATGTTATTAGGCAGGGTTAAATCCCTGCTTTTATATTATCTAAAAAGATATATGAACATATTAGATTTACATTAGTATTCACAGTAGTGATGAGTTGAATTATTATGTTACGTCAGAGATAATAATGGAATATTTTTGATAAGTATATGTAATTTTAAGTAAAGTAATTGTATAATTTACATGTAAGATTAATTATTGATTGTAATTAATTGTGGAAAAAGATTATTTATATAATCAGTAGAAAAATAACGATTTGTTGGATTGGTTATTATTAAGTTAGGTGCAGTAAAAAGGAGCGATAATGTGAAGCACGAATTTATAAAAGCATTAGAAAATAATGATTTGCCCGAAATGAAAAAGATACCAAAAAGTGATTTACATAATCATGCAACAAGAGGTGGAAATAAAAGATATATTGGAAAATATTATGGGATTACCATACCAAAACATCCCAAGTTTAATAATCTTCATGAAATGAATCAATGGAATTCACAAAATATAAAGCCATTTATCAAAGGAAGAGCAGGCTATAAAAAAAGAATAGAAGCAGCTTTTGTTCAAGCTAAGAATGATGGCGTTAAAGTGTTAGATATGTGTTTTGAAATTGGCGAAGTTTCTGAATTTGGAGGTTCAGTTGAAAGAATGGTACAAGCGTTAAAGAGCCTTCATAATACATTTGCCCCTAATGTAACTTTTATACCAGGAATTGCGCTGGGTTCCTATTATCCTATGGATGAGATGAGTAGGGGATTGGAAGAATTTTTGGCACAAGATTATTTTAAATCACTTGATATTTATGGTGAAGAAGAGGATGCACTTAAATTTAAAAGTTTATTTAGAAAGGCTAAAGACAAAGGATTAATATTGAAAGCGCATGTTGGGGAATTTGGAAGTGCTGAATTGGTTCAACGTGCTGTAGAAGAGTTGGAGCTTAATCAAGTTCAACATGGCATAGCTGCAGCAAATTCTAAAAGTATTATGAGATGGCTTTCAGACAATAAAATTATACTTAATGTATGTCCAACAAGTAATGTTTATCTTAGCAGGGTTGAGGATTATAATGTACACCCTATTAAAATATTGTATGACAATGGTGTAAAAGTAACGGTAAATACAGATGATATGATAATATTTGATGCAAGTGTTTCAGAAGAGTTTTTTAACCTTTATAATGCAGGGATATTTGCTGCTGAAGAATTAAATGAAATAAGAGAAAATGGATTGAGAGCGGGTATTTAAATATACATTAGATGGACCAGATAAAGATGTACCATACTTTTATGCTAATCGTGAGGAGATTTTAGATTTATTTCGTAATTTTGATATATATATGTTGCAATAAAGTTCATTCACAACTTATCAAGATTTGCCGCTATAGCTCAAAATTTTAAATGTATTTTTATTATTGAAACTTATATAGAAAGAATACGGCACATAGATTACTGCTACATAGACTCAAATAAGTTAGAGTGCAAATATCATTACATAAATGCACGAAAGAAATAGAACCTGCAAGTATTTTATAGAATAAGAGGTGAGAATAATTTAATGTTTGATGTAATTGCGCTTGATTTAGATGGAACTTTATTAAAAAACGACAAGACAGTTTCAGAAAAAACAATAGAAGCCTTGAAAAAGTGTGAAGAACTAGGCAAACAAATAGTTATTGTTACAGCCAGATCGCCAAGATTAGAAGTAATAAGGCTTCCAGCAGAATTGCAACGGGAATTTATGATATTTTATAATGGAGCAAAAATTTATCAAAACAATAAAAGAATATATATACAAAATATATCATTAGATTCAGCTGAAAGTATTAAAGATTTAATACTAAGAAAGTATGCTCAATGTAAGGTAGGTTTTGAGATCAACAATAAATTGTATACTAACTTTAAAAATGATAGTATTTTTGGAACTACTAAGTTTGAGACAATCGATTTAAATACTTTTAAGTTAGAAGCTCCTACTAAGGTTTTAATAGATATGAGCAATATACAAGATATTAATGATTTCAAATTATACTTACCTTTAGATTGTAATTTGATTATAACTGATAACGGAAAATTAGGTCAGATTATGGCTCAAGGAGTAAATAAGTTAAATTCATTAAGGTATATTCTTAAGGGACTAGATACAAGTATTGATAGAGTGATGTTTTTTGGAGATGATGTTAACGATATTGAATTAATAAAAGAATGTGGTATAGGTGTAGCAATGGGGAATGCAATTGAAAAGGTAAAAGATATTGCCAAATATGTAACAACAACTAATGAAGAAGATGGAATTGCAGTTTTTCTTGATAAATTTATGAAAAATGATTTATATTAGATATAAAATTTCAGTTAAAACAAAACTAAACCCTATATGATATAATTAGAAATATATTTTCGCTTATGGAAATAGTGAAGTGGAGAGGGGTATTTCAAATTATGGTTATAGATAAGTTAAAGGCAGAGGATATTCCACATTTATTGGAGTTATATAGTAGTCTAGTTCCATTTGAACTTTCAATTGAAAACTCTTTTGAAGTATATAAGCAAATGTTAAAGGATGAAAGTTATCATTTATTAGTTGCTAAGGAAGACAATGAACTTCTAGGCTCTGTACTTGGAATATGCTGCAAAAGTTTGACAGTTCCTTTCTTGGTAATCGAAGATGTGATTGTTAAAGAAGGTTTGAGAGGAAAAGGAATTGGAAGAAAACTTATGGAAGCTCTTGATGAATTTGCTAAAAAGAATAATTGTGCTTATTCAATCCTTGTATCATCTGGTTTTAGAAAAGAGGCTCATAAGTTTTATGAAAATGTTGGTTTTATAGATAGTGTGAAAGGGTTTCGAAAAGTCTATTAGTGGACATATTCATAAATGTAGTTAAAATAATGAAGGTTAAAATTGAACATATTTTAGGTAAAACAAGAGGATGGTTAAAATCTGTTGAATAGGCCTTTAACGGCTATGAATAAAGAATAAATATAATAAAGATGGTAACAACTATTAGTGTACTTATAGGAATGTATATTAATAGTTGTTTTATTTTTAAATTTGTCATTGAAAACGTAACACTATTTTGAACTTGTTGAAATTGAATTGAGGATTAAGATAAATTATCATAAAGATATAAAATCTATGATTAGCTAGGTGATTAACATGAATAATTTAACTCCTAGACAGCAATTTGTACTAAACAAAGTGTTGTATGAAGGATCAATTAATATTAATAGTCTTGAAAGGCAACTAAATGTAAGTTCCAGAACAATATTAAGAGAGATAGCTTCACTGAATGCAGAGTTAAAGAAGTCTAGTATTAAAATATTTAACGATGAAAAGATGGATTTAAACATTGCAGGGAATAAAGAAAATATTCAAGAGATAAAAGCATCATTAAACTCAGTTCCAGTCCAATGGTTATTTACAAAAGAACAAAGGCAGATAATTATTGCTTGTGAATTATTAGTTAGTAAAGAACCATTAAAAGCTTCTTATTTTAGTCACAAATTTAATGTGGTAATGGGGAGTATTAGCTTGGATCTAGACAGCATTGAAAAAGTTCTGATTACAAAGAATCTATGTTTAATTAAAAAAAGGAGTTACGGTATATCTATTGGAGGATCTGAATGGAATAAAAGAAATGCTTTTGTTGATCTTTTATTTGAGTTTAAAACTTTTGACGATTTGTTATCGTATTTTTATAACAGAAAAATTGACTCAGTAGTGAAATCGTTCTTCGAGATCATTTTTGGTAGTAAAACAATTAATCTAGTGAAAGATGTATTAAATGAAGACAAATTTCAATCTTTAAAAATAAATGATGTTAAATACCTAAGCTTTTTCATTCAGGTGTTGTTGGCGATAAAAAAGACAGAAAATTCCGACAATATACTTTTGCCGCAGAAGGTGAAAGAAGATATTAGAGTTTTAGTAGACTATGAAAGTATAAAATTTTTAGATGAAAGTTTAAAGCAAAGGGGTATCGTACTGCCAGAAGATGAACTAGGTTACCTCTATTTATATTTAAGTGACTATAAATATTTATATAAAAAATCAGGGAATAGTACAGAGTCAGATATTGATTATGGAGATGTAGTTAGAGAACTTGTAACAGAAGTTTCAAAAAAAATAAACTCAAATTTATCAATAGATGACCAATTGATAAAAGATTTAACTCAGCATTTTAAACAAACTTTCTATACGCTGAACTTAGGGGTTAAGGTTATTAACCCATTAATAAACGAGATAGAAGAACATTATTCACAACTATTCGAGATAATTAACGAAAAATGTAAATTGATTTTTTCTAGGTACAATCTAAAAATTCCTCGAGAAGAAGTTGGATATATAACTATGCATATTGAGGTTGCAATTCAGAGACAGCAGTCTATATTAAAAAAAATAAAGGTACTCATTGTATGCTCGGGGGGAATAGCTACATCAAGAATTATAAATAATAAGATAAAATCTCTTTTTCCGGATATAGAGGATATTACTATTGGATCTTTACATGATATAAACGATTCAAATTTAGAAAATAAATATGATTTAATATTAGCTACTGTTCCGGTAATGTCAAATGAGGCAAGTAATATTATAGAAGTATCTCCATTTTTAACTCAAGAAAATATTGAGAAGATAAGCAATTTCATTTTTAATTTAAAAGTCAATGCTATCAGTAAAGAAAAATTTACTGATACTAAAAATGAAACAAATAAAAATGAAATTTCAAATACTGAGTATGAGATAGCTAATTCAGTAATAAAAAACTTTCAATTAGAAAAAGCAAATGTTGAGACTTTCGTAGATTTGATAAATCATGTTGTTGACGACTTAGCAGACAAAAAATTTATTAAAGATAAGGAAGTAGTAAGAGAACTCATATTTAAAAGAGAAGAAAAGGGAAATGTAGTTGTTCCAGGTAGTAACATTGCATTAATTCATACTCGGAGCGATGAAATGAGCACTCCTCTAATAGGAGTATATAGACTTGAAAAATCACTTTCTATGGGAAGTGTAGGTTTTACAACAGAAGATGTGGATACATTTTTAGTATTACTTGCAAGAAACTCAGAAAGTAATTATATATTGCAGATGTTAGGCAAAGTTAGTTCAGCATTAATAGAATATGATGATTTTGTTGAAATGTTAAAAATAGGAAACTTAAAAGATATTAGGGACTATTTAATTAATATTGTAAATATTGAGGAGGACAAATAGGATGGAAGTTTTATCAAAACAAAATATTGTACTTAACTTAGCTTCAGAATCAAAACATGAAGCTATCGAAAGAGCAGGTAAGTTGTTGGTAGTAAATGGGTATGTGAAAGAAAATTATATAGAAGGTATGAAAGCTAGGGAGGAAGAAGTCACTACTTATATTGGAAACGGAGTAGCCATTCCTCATGGAATGAATGAATATAAGAAAGAAATCTTAAACTCAGGAATAGTAATACTTCAATATCCAAGTGGTGTAGATTTTGGTGATGGAAATATTGCTTATATTGTTATAGGCATAGCTGGAGTAGGTGATGCCCATATGGAGATATTATCTCAAATTGCATTAACAGTACAATATGAAGAGAATGTTGAACGACTAAAAAACTCAAGTTCTCCAGAAGAAATAATTTCTATAATTGAAGAGGGGGAAATGTAATATGAAAGCAGTTCATTTTGGTGCTGGCAATATAGGAAGAGGTTTTATTGGGTACTTACAATATAAATCAGGCTATGATGTTACTTTTGTGGATATTTCAGATTTCTTAGTAGATGCTATTAATAAGTATAAGAATTATACAGTTATAACCTTAAGTACTTCAGAAAATAAAGAAGAAGTTAAAAATGTTAGTGCAATACATTTAAAAGATATTAAAGCTTTGGAAATAGCAGTGTCGGAAGCTGACCTAATAACAACGTCAATAGGTGCTAATAATTTGGCTAGTACTGGAAACGTTTTAAGAGATCTTTTAGAAAAAAGAGTACAAGTTAATAAAAAAGAACTTGATATAATTGCTTGCGAAAACGCATTATTTGCTACGGATATCCTCAAAAGGTCTATTTTTGATGGGGCTAGTATAGAACTAACTGAATACTTACAAGAGAAAGTTGGATTCCCAAATAGCGCAGTTGATAGAATTGTCCCAAATGTTAATATTGAAAAAGAATTGCCTATCGATGTTGCAGTAGAAGATTTTTATGAATGGGATATAGAAAAAGACAAGATAAAGATCAATTCAGAAATTAAGGGTGCTGAATATGTGGACAAGCTAGGACCATACCTTGAAAGAAAATTATTCTTATTAAATGGTGCTCATGCAACTATAGCATATTTGGGATACATTAAAAACTATAAATTTATCCATGAGGCTGTAACAATGGATGAAGTCATAAGAAATGCAGCTATAGGGTTTCACAATGAGGGAATTAAAGCTCTAAGTGTTAAACATGGTATTAGCGTTGAGGAGTTAAAGAATTATTCTAAAAAAATAATAGGTAGATTTGAAAATTCATATCTTCAAGATGAATTAAGCCGTGTAGGTCGCGACCCAGTAAGAAAATTATCAGCTAATGACAGATTAGTAACACCATTAAAACTTTGTTATGAATTAGGTTTAGAGGCTAACAATATTTTAACTGGTATCGCAGCAGGATTCTTATTTGATTTTGAAGATGACGAAAAAGCACAAGGAATTCAAAATAATATTAGGACTAATGGGATTGTAAAGACTGTCAGTGATGTAACTGGATTGTCACAAGATGATGAAGTAATCACAGATATTGTCAGGAAATATGAAGAATTAAAAGTTTGCTATCTTAAGTAAATACCGGAGTTAAAAAACTAAAAGAAACAATTTAGTTTTTTACTTCAAAGTTGTCAATGAAAACGTATCCTGAAATTGAATTTGTATAAATTGAATTCAGGTATTGTAAACCGTATCATATTAAGTGTAGGAGATAATAATTAAACTATAGGAGGAATCATATATGCAAAATGTTTCAGGAAGAACTAAAGCATCAGGCAAAGAAAGAATTCAAAAGTTCGGTAATTTTTTAAGTAGTATGGTAATCCCTAACATTGGAGCTTTTATAGCTTGGGGATTAATAACAGCATTATTTATTCCGAAGGGGTGGTATCCAAACGAATATTTTGAAAAACTAGTTGGACCAATGATAACTTATTTATTACCACTTCTTATTGGTTATACAGGCGGTAATATCGTATATGGTAAAAGAGGCGGTGTTGTAGGTGCTATAGCAACAGCAGGTGTTGTAGTAGGAGCGTCAATGCCAATGTTCCTTGGTGCAATGGTTATGGGACCATTTGGAGGATATTTAATCAAGAAATTTGATAAATTAGTTGATGGAAAAGTTCCAACAGGCTTTGAGATGTTAGTTAGCAATTTTTCATCAGGTATATTAGGCGGTGGTTTATCACTATTAGCTTATTCAGTTATTGAACCAGTAGTATCAGGTATTTCAACTGGCCTTGGTAATGCAGCACAAGCAATAACAAATGCAGGGTTATTACCTTTAATAGCTTTTGTAGTTGAACCAGCTAAAGTTTTATTCTTGAACAATGCAATAAACCATGGAGTATTCTCACCACTTGCAGTACAACAAGTACAAGAAGTAGGTAAATCAATTTTCTTCTTACTTGAACCAAACCCAGGTCCGGGACTTGGAATATTATTAGCTTATATGTTTTATAGTAAAGGTACAGCAAAGCAATCATCCCCAGGTGCAATAATCATCCATTTCCTAGGTGGTATACACGAAATATATTTCCCATATGTGCTAATGAAACCAGCATTAATATTAGCAGTTATAGCTGGTGGAGTAGCTGGAAATTTAACTTTTGTAGCAACAGGAGCAGGGTTAGTAGCATCACCTTCTCCAGGAAGTATAGTTGCATTAATAGCAATGGCACCAAAAGGTGGGCTTTTACCAGTACTTGCAGGGGTAGCGGTAGCAACAGTTGCTTCATTCTTAGTAGCAGCATTAATTATTAAGAGAAATCCTGAATCACAAGAAGATTTAGAAGAAGCACAATCAAAAGTAAAAGCAATGAAGGCAGAAAGTAAAGGTCAAACTTTAGCAAAAACAGAAATTTCAAAATCAGATATAAGCTTAATCGTGTTTGCTTGTGATGCTGGTATGGGATCATCAGCGATGGGAGAATCTATTCTTAAAAAGGCATTAAAAGATGCAGGAATCACTAATATTGATGTAAAGCATTCACCAGTTGACGATATACCAAAAACTGCTGATGTAGTATTTACACAAGAAAGTTTAGTTGAAAGAGCAAAAAAATCAGCTTCTAGTGATGCGACTATAATCACTGTTAAGAACTTCTTAGATCGTGCTAAATACGTTGAATTTATTGATGGATTAAAATAACACTATACACCTCACAATTGTGAGGTGTATAATACTTAGGATATAAAGAATTATAAAAATATTATTAAATTTCAGATATTTTTAAATTCATTTGTCAAATTTCTATATCTATAATATAATGTGTTGTAGGCTTTTAACTATATAACAAAGCGCCAGAACTTAAGTGAGTCTCTGAATCTTTGATTCAGTCAGACGAACTTACTCAGCGAACGGATGTGAGTCGAGCAAGTGAAAGTCTCTGAATCTTCGATTCAGTTAGACGAACTTACTCAGCGAGTGAATGAGAGTGGAACAATTGGTTCTCTGAATCTTTGGCTCAGTCAGTTAAATTTACTCGGTGAGTAAATATAAGTGGATTTTCTTTATTGGAAACACACGCTTAAGTTGACGAGGACAGGGAGAATCGAAATTTCGGCGGATGCCCTGCGGTATGGTACTACCGGAAACCTAGTGAAAAGCAAAAAGCGATTTTTGGTACAAACTCTAGGAGGTACCTAAAAGCCTTAAAACAAAATAGTTGAAAGGCAGGGAATAAAATTATGTGTGGTATAGTAGGCTATATCGGAAAAAAACAAACTTCTTCAATTTTAATCAATGGACTAAGCAAGCTTGAATACAGAGGATATGATTCAGCGGGTATTGCGGTTCTGGACGAAAATGGAAAGATGAATGTCAGTAAGAGCAAAGGTAGACTTGCAAATTTAGAGGGAAAATTAAAGGAAATGCCTTTAAATGGAACAATTGGAATTGGCCATACAAGATGGGCAACTCATGGTGAGCCATCGGATATAAATTCACATCCACATACAAATAGTAATAATACAATTAGTGTAGTTCACAATGGTATTATTGAAAACTATTTGCACCTAAGAGAATGGTTAACTTCTAAGGGATATACTTTTATTTCAGAAACAGATACAGAGGTTGTTCCTAATCTTATTGATTATTTTTATAAAGGTGATTTATTAGATGCAGTAATGATGGCTACTACAAAAATTGAAGGAAGTTACGCACTAGGGGTAGTATGCATCAATGAACCAGATAAAATTGTAGCAGTTAGAAAAGACAGCCCACTTATTGCAGGAATCGGAGAAGGTGAATTCTATATTGCTTCAGATGTTCCAGCAATATTAAATTATACGAGAGATGTTTACTATTTAAATGATAAAGAATTTGTAGTACTTTCAAAAAACGGCATAGAAATATATGATGCTGAAAAACAAAGAGTTAATAAGGAAGTTCATCATGTAACTTGGAATGCTGATGCAGCAGAAAAGGGTGGATATGAACATTTCATGATCAAAGAAATACATGAGCAACCTAAAGCTTTTAGAGATACTTTATCATCCAGAGTTGTTCCAGGTAGCCCAATTAGTTTAGATAAGATAACTCTTACTAAAGAACAAATTGAAAATATTAACAGAGTATATATAGTAGCATGCGGAACTGCATATCATGCTGGGGTTGTAGGTAAATATGTAATTGAAAATCTCGCAAGAATACCAGTTGAAGTTGATATCGCATCTGAATTTAGATACAGAAATCCAATTATAAACGATAAAACATTAATGATAGTAATGAGTCAATCTGGTGAGACAGCAGATACTTTAGCCGCACTTAGAGAGGCAAAAGCACAAGGGGCTAGAGTTATTGCAATCACTAATGTGGTTGGTAGTTCAGTATCAAGAGAAGCTGATGACGTTATTTATACTTGGGCAGGACCAGAGGTTGCAGTTGCATCAACTAAAGCTTATACTACTCAATTATTAACAATGTATATGATAGGATTATTCTTCGCTGAAAACTTAAACACAGTTTCTTCGGAAGAAATTGAAGAAATTAAGGTAGACATGCTCAAGTTACCAGAATTGGCAGAAGAAATGTTAACGCATAAAGAAGTAATGCAAAAGTTTGCTGTAAATACTTATTCTCACAAAGATATGTTCTTCTTAGGAAGAGGATTAGATTATGCTGTTGCTATGGAAGGATCTTTAAAAGTAAAGGAAATATCTTATATTCATTCAGAAGCATATGCTGGCGGAGAATTAAAACATGGAACAATAGCGTTAATTGAAGAAGGAACAATAGTTATTGCACTTGCTACCCAAAGTGATTTATTTGAAAAAATGGTTAGTAATATTAGAGAAGTAACAACTAGAGGTGCTAAAGTTCTAGGATTTGCAGCTGAAGGAAATACGGAAATTGAAAAGACTGTTGGTTCTGCAATGTATATTCCAAAGGTTAAAGATATATTATTACCAGTATTAACAGTAATTCCGTTACAATTATTAGCATATTATATTGCAGTACAAAGAGGATGCGATGTTGATAAGCCAAGGAATCTGGCAAAATCCGTTACTGTTGAATAATAAGGATAGTTGTTTTGAAATCTGTGTGGCTTTGAAACAAAGCTTGATAGCTTGAAAATTATTAATACCTAATTTAAAAAGTTGAATATAATAAGATTGAATTAAGAATCATGAGTGGAATGAAGGAGAAATCCTAAAACCATTCATGATTTTTTATTATATAAGTTTTGATAAAGAATTTTGATAGGTTATATTGATTTTTCAATATGTACATAGGATTTCGATAAAGTTTCAATGGTGGAACTTATATATGTGAATTTGTGTTTATGGATATACTATAATTTATCTTTGAAAGAAGAAGTTTAAAATTGTCAGTAAAAAATGCTCATAATTTTAAACTTATATAAATTGAAGTGAAAGAGAATATAAATTATTATATTATTAAATAGCAAATGTTAAAAAAATAACATAGACTAATCTTAGAAATCTATGAATTATAAAATTATAATATCGCTACTTGATTAATGCATTAAAGATTTATTAAAAATGTTATTTAAAATGTTTTTATGCATTTTTGATAATGATTAGGCATAATTATTATTGTTAAATTAATAACAAAGATGACTCTTGTTGTTGAAATGTACTTTTATAAATAGCAGAAATCTTTAAGAAGTTTACAAGTAATTAAATTAGCATCTACTGGATATACAAGTGTATGCTGTTTTAATATATAGGATTTATTAAATATATTTCAAAAATGAAAGAGGGGTAAGTTTATGAAAGTTACTAACGTTGAACAGTTAAAAAAAAGGATTGCGCAAATAAGAGAGGCTCAAAGGAAATTTGCCGAGTTTTCACAAGAACAAGTTGATAAAATCTTTAGAGAAGCAGCTATGGCTGCTCTAAATGAAAGAATATCCTTAGCAAAGCTGGCAGTTGAAGAAACTCGCATGGGAGTATTTGAGGACAAAGTTATTAAAAATCATTTAGCATCAGAATATGTTTACAATAAGTATAAAAATGAAAAAACTTGTGGAGTTTTAGAAACAGATGATGCTTTTGGTATTACAAAGGTAGCTGAACCAATTGGAGTTGTTGCTGCAATAGTTCCAACTACAAACCCAACTTCAACAGCGATATTTAAATCTTTGATTGCATTAAAAACTAGAAACGGTATAATTTTTTCTCCACATCCTAGGGCAAAGAAATCAACTATAGCGGCAGCTAAAATAGTTCTTGATGCAGCGGTTAAAGCTGGAGCACCAGAAGGAATAATAGGATGGATCGATGAACCATCAATTGAACTTTCACAAATTGTAATGCAAGAAGCAGATATTACTTTAGCAACAGGGGGATCAGCCTTAGTTAAGGCTGCATACTCATCTGGCAAACCGGCACTTGGAGTTGGTGCAGGTAACACGCCAGTAATAATTGATGAAACGGCTCATATTAAAATGGCAGTTAACTCAATACTTCTTTCAAAAACTTTTGATAATGGCGTCATTTGTGCATCAGAGCAGGCCATTGTTGTAATAGATAAAATTTATGATGAGGTTAAAAATGAGTTTATAGAAAGAGGGGCATATTTTTTAAAGGATGATGAATTAGATAAAGTTAGAAAAACTATAATGATTAATGGTGCTGTTAATCCAGATATTGTTGGTCAAACTGCTTATAAAATAGCTCAATTAGCAGGAATTGAGGTTTCAGAAGCAACTAAGGTCTTAATTGGAGAAGTTGAATTAATAGGGCCAGAAGAACCATTGTCACATGAAAAGTTATCTCCAGTTTTAGCTATGTATAAGGTAAGAAGCTTTGATGAAGCTCTTCAGAAGACTACCAAGCTTTTAGCTTATGGTGGAATGGGACACACTTCTGTTTTATACACTGATGAATTACTATGTAAGGATAGAATTGAAAGTTTTGGCGCAGCGATGAAAACCTCAAGAACTTTTATAAATATGCCAGCTTCACATGGTGCTGCAGGTGATACTTATAACTTTAAAGTTCCTCCATCATTTACGCTAGGTTGTGGTTCTTGGGGCGGAAACTCAGTATCAGAAAATGTTGGAGTTAAACACTTGTTAAATGTTAAGAGTGTAGCTAGAAGGAGAGAAAATATGCTTTGGTTTAAGGTGCCAGAAAAGATTTACTTTAAGTATGGTTGTTTGGGGATGGCTCTTGAAGAACTAAAAGATATGGAAAAGAAGAAGGCATTTATTGTAACAGATAAGGTTTTATATGACTTAGGCGTTCTCGATAATGTAACAAAAGTATTAGACAAAATAGGTGTTGATTATAGAATATTCTACGATGTACAGCCAGATCCAACACTTGAAAGTGCGAGAAAAGGTGCGAAAGAAATGATTAACTTTGAACCTGATACAATAATAGCAGTTGGTGGAGGGTCACCAATGGATGCAGCTAAAATTATGTGGGTTCTTTACGAACAACCTGATGTAGCCTTTGAAGATTTAGCAATGATTTTTATGGACATTAGAAAGAGGATATACAATATGCCTAAGATTGGTAAGAAAGCTACTTTTGTCGCTGTACCAACTTCAGCAGGTACAGGTTCAGAAGTTACACCGTTCGCAGTTATCACAGATGAAAAGACTGGAGTGAAGTATCCATTAGCAGATTATCAATTAACTCCAGGTATGGCTATAATTGATGCTGAATTAATGATGAATATGCCAAAAGGTCTAACTGCTGCATCAGGTATAGATGCGTTAACACATGCAATTGAAGCTTATGTATCAGTTCTTGCATCCGACTATACTAATGGCTTAGCTTTAGAAGCAGCAAGATTAATTTTTAAATATTTACCGTTAGCATACACTGAAGGAAGAACCAATATAAAAGCTAGAGAAAAAATGGCTCATGCTTCAACAATAGCAGGTATGGCATTTGCTAACGCATTTCTTGGAGTATGCCACTCTATGGCACATAAATTAGGAGCAGAACACCATGTGCCACATGGAACTGCAAATGCATTACTAATAAATGAAGTAATCAGGTTTAATTCAGTAGAAGATCCAAGAAAGCAAGCTGCTTTCCCACAGTACAAGTATCCAAATGCTAAATCAAGATATGCAAAAATGGCTGACTACCTACAATTAGGTGGAGGAACGGAAGATGAAAAGATTGAAGCATTAATAAACGCCATTGATCAATTAAAGTTAAAATTAAATCTTCCAATGACCATTAAAGAAGCTGGAGTTTCAGAGAAGAAGTTCTATGCATCTTTAGATAAAATGTCAGAATTATCTTTTGATGATTTATGTACAGGAGCAAATCCAAGATATCCATTGATAAGTGAAATAAAGAAAATGTTTATTAATGTTTTTGATAATACACAAGAGACAGTGATAAGAGAAGAGTAATTAATTAGCAAGGTTGCTATATTATAAAAAACCATAAATAAGGTGCTTACTTTAAGGAATAGCACCTTATTTTTTTATTAATGAAATATAGAAAGTATAGGGTTTCTGTATAATGTGTTAAAATATATTATGATATGCTATATTAAGTATATATTAGATTAAGTTAATTAAATAAGGTGTAAATAGGAGTATTTAATTTAAAGAATAAATATAATAAATACTTTTGATATAGAATTTTATGCGATATAAATAGATACCTTGTAAACCCTATAGTCTAATTGTAATTAATTTTAAATAGGAGAATGATTTTTATGTTAAAACAGCCATTGTCTCAACTCGTCTCAGATTATGAAGATTATTATATCAATGCATTTGATAATGAACTCTATTCCTATAATGATACAAAAACTCTTGATGAACTTTTAACAATGTCAATGTGTAATGATTATAGGTTTAAACATAGTTTAGACAAATCCAATCAATATAATATTGACAGTACTTCACTGTCTGATATGAGTAACTATTGTAAAAAAACAGATGTTCGAATTAGTTTGTTTAATTGTATTAAGTTTGATGAATTGTTAAAAATATTACATTACCCTATGCAAATTAATTTAATTACGGGATTTGAGCCTGTAGATATATATGATAGTTGTTTGCGCTTTGGTGTTAACACATCTGTAACTTTAAACCCAGATGTAGAAACTAAGAAAAACTTAACCTTACCTGATTATATCTATATTCATAATGTATCTAAAAATGGAGCACAAAATTTATTTCAAAGCCTAAGCATACCATATATGCCCAAATATCATCCTTGGGATAATAAAAAAGAATTTCCTTACCTTGAACTAAAGGATTTTCCTTATCCTTTAAATAGACTCTTACCATACCATATAGAAAATTTTCTATTTATATTTGAAGATCAATTATAAAATTACGTGTTAAAATGACCCCAGTGGAAAGCAATTTTCACTGGGGTTGAATTTATATATTTTTAAAACTCTGCTTATTTGAAGAGAGATTCTAATATTAGTTATATTATGGAAATTCACATGATTCTAATGAGGTGTTGCTATATACTCACGTACTGTTTTGTGATTACATCTATTTACAGGTCGTTCAACACGGCCTCTATCATCTGTACTCCAGGATTGAGATTGGAAGGCTATGAACATTCCTACCCAACGATTTTCTGCTTCAAAATGTATAAGAACTGCACCATCTTGCCAAATACCATCATCCTTTTGATATTCTGTATGATTTCCTTGATTCATGTGAAGGTCATGGATACCTCTGTTTGGAGAAAATCCAAAGTATTCATCGCCACGTTTTTCATGCTCATATTTTTCTCCAAAGGCATACACCATTGCACCTTTTTCTTTTGCTTCTAAAAAATATTTATTAACTTTTTCATTTAATTCATTATTTGCTCCAGCTGCTGATGCAGGCAGATCAATCATTTTTGAAGGGGCAAATAATCCACCTCTTATATAATCTATTGCTAATTCATCATGTCTATCGTGAATTCTTTTAAATCCTTCTGATAATGTTGGCAACATATCTAATTGTTCAGAATGAAAATCCTCGCCAACCAAATATAAAACTTCTGATGGCCACTCTCTAGATGCAATATTAATTGCTATTCTATAATCTTCATTATTTCCTTTGATATGAACTTCATAATGAGGAGTTTTATCATCGGTATCAGCTGGTCGTATATTCATAATTTTACCCTTCAAAACGCCATATGGATTTATTGCCACTATACTCATCTCCTTTATTTATATCTATACTACTTAATTATTATTGAGCTTAGATAACTATCTTATACTAGCAATTATTCTAATGGGAATAGAATATTAAAGTTTTCAAATGGTTTTTATGATTAATTCTTCTAATATAAAATAAATAAATTGTTTGTTTTGAAATATAAAAATTTCGAGGAAATGTGACTTTCATAAGTTCGTTTTGCTGATTTATTGATCATATTTAAGGGCAATTTAAGAAATTGATTATAGAATCAATAACATAGAAAAGTTCAAGGAGGTTTTTAGGTTTCATGAATGGGGTAAAGAAGAAAAAATTTAGAATGATTTTGTTAACGCTAATAGCACTATTTATTGTTATTGGAATGATTTTATATTTACTAGCTAATAGATATTTAATTGAACATGCTGAAAAAGTGGTAACAGTAACAACTAGTACTGCCGTGGTAGATGAGAATTATTCATCGGATGATTGGAGTTATGGCAGCGACAGTAAAACTATAAAAATTCAAAAAGTAGTAAAAGGTTCTGGAGAAGATAAAATAACTTATTATGTTGCAGATGTTAAAGTTTCAGATGCTACACAATTAGCTTCAGCTTTCGCTAAAAATGAGTTTGGAACTAATATTATTGAATATACTTCAGAAATTGCAAAAGATCAGGATGCAATTTTTGCAATTAATGGAGATTACTACGGGTTTAGATCTGATGGTGTTGTGATACGAAATGGAGTTTTGTATAGAAATGAACCAGCGAGAACAGGACTTGCATTTTTCAAAGATGGTTCTATGAAAATCTATGATGAGAAAGAAATAAGTGCACAGGAGTTACTCGACCAAGGAGTATGGAATACAGTATCTTTCGGACCTGCTTTAGTGGAAGATGGAAAAGTTATTGGAGATTTTTCTAAAGTACAGATAGATAAAAATTTTGGCAATAGGTCTATTGAAGCTTCAAATCCAAGAACTGGAGTAGGTATAATCGATGAGAATCATTTCATATTTGTCGTAGTCGATGGGAGAAGTTCTGGTTACAGTAGAGGGATGACTTTAGATGAAGTTGCACAACTTTTTATAGATTTAGGTTGTACTGAAGCTTATAACCTAGATGGTGGCGGGTCATCAACTATGTATTTTAATGGAAGATTAGTTAATAACCCTCTTGGTAAAAGTAGAGAAAGAGGCGTAAGTGATATTCTTTATATAAAATAAAAATAGGAATGAAGGAGTGAACAGCTATGAAGATCATTATTCCAGCTTATGAACCAAGTGAAAAATTTTTGGATTTAATAAAGAGAATTAAAGATTTAATGGATATGGAAATAATAATTGTAGACGATGGAAGTGGTGAAAAGTATCAAGAAATTTTTAAAGCTGCTGAAAAATTAGGGTGCAATGTACTTAGGCATAATATAAATCTAGGAAAGGGAACTGCTCTTAAAACTGCTTTTCTAGAAGTTATTAATTCAGGAGATTCAGAAGGGGTGGTTTGTGTTGATTGTGATGGACAGCATTCACCAGAAGATATTCAAAATATAGCGAAAAATATTTTGAATTATAAAGATCGTATGATTTTAGGTGTTAGAAAATTTGTTGGTAAAGTGCCTTTTAGAAGTATGATAGGGAATAAGATAATTAGAAAAATTTTCGAATTAGTTACAGGAAATTATATTTCTGATACACAAACTGGATTAAGAGGATATCCTTCATTTATGCTTCCTTGGCTTTGTAGTATTGAAGGTGAACGTTTTGAATATGAACTAAATTTGTTACTTAAGGTGAAGGAATCTGGATATAAAATTATTGAAATTCCTATTGATACTATTTATGATGGCAACAATAAAGGGTCTCATTTTAGGCCACTGTTAGATTCCATTCGTGTATTTATTCCTATGATAAAGTTTAGTGCTGTTTCACTTCTTTCTGGGGTATTGGATTTTGTATTATTATTAGGAATAGAAAAAATTCTTGGGAATCTGTTTGTTGCTGTGTTCTTATCAAGATTATGTAGCTCACTATTTAATTATGGTTGTAACCGCAATCTCGTTTTCAATAGTAAAGGAAAAGTAAACTCTTTTGTAAAATATTATTTTCTTGTGCTAGTAGTTCTTGTATGTAACTATGTTATGATGTCCTTGTTTACATCAACTCTTATGTTACCATTGGTATTATCGAAGGTAATTACAGAAGCAATCTTATTTTTATTTAGCTACATTAGTCAACGGAAGTTTGTTTTTAATTGAAAGAATATATTAGCTAAAAAAGTGTTCTATCTTATAGTAGAATAAAGATTATAAGATAGGACACTCTTCTTATACAAAATATTTAAAATGCAATGTATGTTATAAGCCATAGTAATAAAAGAATTAGAAGTCTTTAATTAGATCTTCCAATTGAATATTATAAGTAGCCATTTCATCAATGCAATCAGAAATATTCCTTGCTGATTTTATAGCGTTATTTATATGGCTTTTATTTAACTCAGATTGTTCTGTCATGGAAGTTAACATTTTTGTCATGTCTTTGACTTTTTTATCATTATCTCCAATTAATTTGATTATATCCTCTAAGCTTTCAAAAGTAGTTTTATTAGCATTCTTGATTGATGAAAAAAACTTCACTGTTTCATCAGAAATTACACTCAAATCTTTAATTCGTTCTACTCTAGTATTTATTTCAGAACTAATATTTTCAGTCTCCTGGTTTATTTCATTAACTGCAGTATTAATTTTTGTTGAAGCTGTTTTAGTTTGTTCAGCAAGAATTCTTACTTCATTAGCTACCACTGCAAAACCTTTTCCAGCTTCGCCAGCCCTTGCTGCTTCAATGCTAGCATTTAAAGAAAGAAGGTTTGTTTGGGTGGATATATTTTCAATTATATATATAAATTCATTTATTTGAGCCATTTTTTCACTCAAACTTTCGAATACTACATTAAAATTAGAAATACTCCTTGAGATTTCAAATATTTCTTCCTTAAATTTTTTTAAGGTAACATTTCCTTCTTCTATAGTTTCATCTGTGACAGTAACAAGATTTTTTACTAATTTAGCTGAATCTACTACTGAGACGTTGGATGTGGAAATTGATTCTACAATATTAGATTGTTCTTCTAATAAAGAGTCTTCTCTTTTTAAAGAATTCATTATATCTCTTACTTTAAAGTTAAAATCAGAGTTATGTATTGCTGCTTCGCTAATAGCATGATTATTAGCTGTGATTAGGGTTTCTGTTCCTTTAATTAAATTTTTATTAATAGAGTATAAAGAATCATCAGATTCTTTAGGAATATCCTCAGCAATTGTTACTGCTGTTTCAGCTAATGTTTTTTTATTTTTGAATAGTCTCATATATATACACCTACCTTTATTCGAAAACAATCATAACTAAGGTTTGATTAAAATGTCTAGTTCTTAGTTGTTCACCATAGGTCGTAAAACCTACAAATCTTGGAATGCCTTTAGCAATTACCTTTGTTAACTTATCAGTTATAAGTGTTTCTTTGAAGTACAGAGTTCTTAAGATACAATTAAACATAAGGGCAAAGTTTGCTGATGGCATAGTTTCTTTAATAAAAGCTACAGTTTTTTCTGAAACTTCAATGGGATCTAAGGGTTCTAAAACTTCAATTGTAGAGTTTTCGAGAATTTGACAGTAAAGCGAGATGGATTTATCAGAGTTTATCTGAAAGGGGGTAGATATGTATATATCATCACCAAGGACTCTGCCTAGCGGATTTATAGTAAAATGTTCAGATAAATTTCTTTCATCTATTCCTAAGACTTTAGCATACTCTGTAGTAGCAGGTTTATTGTTAAATTCATAAACTATTCTATTTCTTACATCTACTTTTGTAGCGATAAGTAATTTGCCCATAGGTTTAAAAATCGTTTCTTTATATACCATAAATTTTTCGGTTGTTTTTACAAAGGTGACTAAGCCTCCGTTGTTAATAATTTTACCGTTATGACATATAAGGGTTTCTTTGAAGGCTAGATTATCACCAGCGGTCCCACCTAAAACATTAAAGTTTTTATTTCTTATTATAGAATATATTACGGAAAGAAGTTTTTCTTCGAGATTGTATAAGCCATTAAACAATGTAAGAGCAAATCCTTCTTTTTCAATATTCTGAGATTCAGGGTTAAAGCCAAGGGTTTGAAGGGTTGTTTTTATTTCATCAGATTTTAATATGGGATGCTTATATCCATCTTCAAAAAGAACAGATTTAACAGTTAAATTTGAGGATGCCATAGACATAGCTACTAAAGAATCATCAGAAAACCCTTTTTCAGATATTTCTCCTGAAGTAGTACATCCAATTACTTCACAGTGAGAGAAAGCACTGTAGAGAATTTCAGATAGACGAGAAAAATCATAAGTAGGTGACGCGAAAAAAATAATTAACTTTTCATCTATTTGTTTAATATTAGATATAATTTCTTTTGCTGCTTCTTCTGTATTTTTACTCTTAGAAAAGAAATGTTTAATTTTCATTTTTAAATTTACCAAAGTTTTGTAATTCCTTTGATAATCTCCTTTCTTTTTATAATTGTAATTAGAGTTTTTCGTAATAAAAAAATATGTACAGTTTAATATTATTTATTTTGTAATTAGCAGATATGTTTGCTAAAAAAGTATTATATATAATTATTAGGTTATTTTATAATTTATTGTTTTAATTACATATAATATTATTATCGTCCAAAATTAGTTATTCTGAAATGAAAATTAAGAAATTTGCTACCTTTTTTATTTTACTTATAATTGACTTATAAAATGTAATATTTTATAATTAGTTTCAAATATATACTTGAATATAATTTAAGTTTTTCATATTAAAGGAAGCGAGTGGATGATAAAATTAAGAAATAGAAAGAAATTTGAAATTAGGTTTCTGATTTTTAGCTTGTTACTTTTTAGCTTTGCGTGCATATACAATTACTCAGAAAATAAATATAGTGAAGTTGAAAAAACTAAGGAAATAAATCAAAGTAGCACATATGTACAAAATAAAGAAGAATCAAAAGAAATAATATCTAGATCACTGGGAGATTATCCACTACAAGCAAATGAGATTGGAGTTACTGATGAACGTTACAGCTATGGTGACGTAAGAAGGTATGGAGTATTCCCATATGATAATTCATTATTGAATAATTATAAACTTGTGAAAAATGCTTTAGACAATGCAAGAAACCTAGGTTATGAGGTTTTTTTCCCTAAAGGTCTATATAAAACACAACTCAATATTTCTCAAAGTAATTTAGTCATAAGATTTGAAGAAGGTGCAGAGTTAACAGGATTAGTTCACATCTTTGTTGAAAATAGTAAAAACAAAATTAAGAACATAACTATAAGAGGAACGATAGTTACATATGACAGATTTGGAACTCGTAATGTTGATGGTCTTACAGTAGATGCTATACATGTCAAATCAGATGGGTTAAAAGCTACAGATTACCCTAATATAAAAGGTAGAGGGGTTCATATTAGTCCTGGTACTACAAATATGAAGTGTAAATTAATCGAAGTAGATGATTTGGATTCTGCAGGACATAACAACGTGGCAGCAGTAGAAATAGATGGAGCAAGTAATAACCCTTCTAATTTATTTATAGGTAAGATTTGGGTTAAAAAATCTGATGTGCATGGGGTATACCTTACAGGAAATAGGCATATCATAGGTGAGATTCAAGTAGATGAATATGGAGCAGATGCATATAAGATGAAGAGTAGTATAGAAGATAGTGACAGTATAAAGCAAAGCAAAGAGTTAAAAGGTGTTTGGTTAAATAAATGTAGTGATACAATAATTAAAAATATAACAGTTAAAAATGTAAATACTATAAGACCTAATGTGAAATGCGATGTATTTTTAGATGAAGTAGGGAAAGGTAAAAACACTAAAAGTGTTAGAATAGACAATATAAAATGTTTCCCTGTTGGCAAAAGTGAAGGTGTTATAATTAGTAACTCATCATATATTATAAATAATATTTCAGCTCAAAATAGTAATGGAGAATCATTTGTAGTAATGGATAAAAGTTCAAAGGCAATTGTGAAAAATATCATCGAATAATTTCCTTGTGTGTGTTTTTATTAACCATTCAAAGACAAGCTATATTCAAAAGTGACTTTTATCAAGGTTTAAATGTATTTATTTTTTCTAGTTATCGTTTTATGTATGAATATATTGTTTTATAGGGGAACATATTAAATTGTAATATCCTTAATAATCTTAGGGTTGCGAGAATGTAATTATTATGATAATATAATTAATGTCATTTGAATGATATGTTTTTTAATCGTTTAATGAATTGTTATTGGGATATCGCCAAGCGGTAAGGCGCTAGACTCTGACTCTGGTATCCGTAGGTTCGAATCCTACTATCCCAGCCATACATAAAACTCATTATAAAAGCAGTATTTTTAAGATTAACTTGAAGATGCTGTTTTTTTTATAGTAAATTCAATAATTATATTTACTATACATAATTGGTGTGATTTAATTTATAATATGAATAGCTAAGATGAAAGTAGCATCTTAAGATTAATACATTATGTATAAATAAATACTCAAAAAGGTGATAACTATGAAAATTACACAAGAAAGTGACTATGCATTAAGAGCTGTAGTAAATATTGCGGAAAAATATCCAAATAAAATTGAGGCAAAGGTAATAGCAGAAAGTTGTGATATACCTTTAAGATTTCTTCTTAAATTACTTAGAAAACTTACCAAAGCACATGTGGTAAGGTCTTATAGAGGAATAAATGGTGGATATGCTCTTGCTACAAACCCAGAGGATATAACAATGGCCAGTGTTATAGAAGCAATTGAAGGTCCAATTATTCTTAATAAGTGTATTCAAGATAAGGAACTTTGTTCAAATAACCGCAAAGGAAAATGCAATATAAGTATGGAACTTAGGAAAATTCAAGAAAGTTTATTAAAAGAACTAAGATCGAGAAAAATTAGCGATTTGTTATAATGATTTTTGAAAGGTTTTGGTGTGTCAGATGAAAAGGTATTTGCTATTTTTTACTGGAAGAGTGCAGTTTGTGGGTTTTAGGTATTTTTGTGCTACAAGTGCTATGAAGTTTTCAATAACTGGTTGGGTAAAGAATTTAGAAAATGGATTGGTTCAAATGGAAGCCCAAGGAACAGAGGGAAATTTAAACTTGTTTTTCGATGCAGTAAAATCAGGTAATGGTTTTTCAAAAGTAGAGGATTATTCTATGAAAGAAATTCCTATTATACATACTGAAAAAGAAATGAAAGTAAGATAACTGTTGATAGTTTTGAACTGAAATTGTATATGATTTAAAAATATGGAGATTTAGGAACAGGTATCAATAATACTATGTTATAGTCTCTATATTTTATTTTATGAATAATATTACTGAGAAGATGGATATTATATATTTAATAATTCCTATATTTTATGGTGGGTAGTCTCTTGTATAAGGAATGTATAAGAGGAAAAGAATAAATGCGGGAATATCTTTTAAAATGAATAACTACTTTGTTATAATTATTGTAATATTTATTTGTTATTATAATTAAGGTATAGTATAATTTTCAATAATGCAAACTATTCCCTTTATGTAACATAGTCACAGGGATTATTTATAAAGAATTTATAAGATTAAACGATATATTAAACATATTAATTTTGGGGAGGAAATATGGAAGAACATAGTTTAGATGAAAAAATAGAAGTAGTTTATGAAAAAAGTAAAGACGGTTATGATATCGTTAAATTAAGCATAGAAAATAAATCAAGATACTTAGGAAGTAAATATAATGCTGAGAATGATATAAATAAAATTATCGAAGATATTGGGGAACTGGAAGATTTTGCTACTGTTTTAGTCATAGGACTTGGAACTGGAGAATATATAAAACGGCTAAAAGATAAGATGAATTCTACTATGAAACTTTTAGTAGTAGAGCCAAACAAAGAAATATTTGAAACATATGCTAAAAGCGAAAAGTACTCAGAGTTACAAGAATTCTACAAGGATACAGATGGAAATGTAGATTGCTTGAATGGACAAAATATAAATATTTTTTGTTTTGAGAAAGGTAGAACCATAAATATCGAAGAGAGTATACAAAAAAATGCTTTTTATCAATTTAAGATTATTAATCATCCAGGATATACTACTATATTTCCTAAAGAGGTTTTGGAGATTACAGGATTAATTAGAGATGGTATAAGAAGTGCGATATTTAATAAAAATACTGCTGTGAAGTTTTCTAAAGCGTGGTTCGAATCGACTGTAAGAAATTTGAGATATCTATGTAATGAAACTTCTATAAATAGATATAAAAATATTCATGAAAATATTCCAGCTGTTATAGTATCTGCTGGACCTTCCTTAGATAAAAATATTAAAGAACTAAAAAAAGCTAAAGGAAAATTTATTATAATATGTGGCGGAAGAACATTAAGACCTCTAGTTGAGAATGGTATAATCCCAGATTATATGAGTATTATTGATAACTCTGAACAATCTAACGCTTTAGTCTCAGATTTACTAGAAAAATATGATATACCTTTAATTCATTCAGAAATAATTTCACATAAGGTTTTAGAATTGCATAAAGGTAAAAGAATATTCTATTCTCATTCTGGTTTCATTAATAAAATTGCCAAGGAAGAAACTGAAAACATTTCGATCGGAGGTTCTGTTGCTCACTCCTGCACCAGGTTTGCAATTCACTGTGGATGTAATCCTATAATATTCATTGGTCAAGATTTGGCGTATACAAATGAAAAAGTCCATGCTGATAATGCAAAATTTATTCAAGAAAAGTTTGCGGATGCAGAAAAATTTGAAAAAGTTGCAGGAGATATGGATAAATACGTAAAAGATGTCTTTGGTGGTCTTGTAAGAACTTCTCAGTCTTTAGATTATTTTAGATTAGTTCTAGAGGATATACTAGAGTATTATAAAGAGTTCAAGTACATAAATGCTACTGAGGGTGGTGCTCATATTAAGGGCACAGAAGTTAGAACGTTAAAAGAAACTATAGAAGAATATTATGATAGACAAGAAATTGAAGTTCCAAGCTTTGGCCAAGTAGCGGATATCTTGGATCTTGATATAGTTAAAAAAGTTTTGGATGATAGTTTAAGTTATCTCGAAAAAGTTTCTAGCAAGATGAATAAAGCTCTAGAACTTAATGAAAAATTAAAAACGATTAATAGGTTTAAAACTGCAGAAGTTGATAGTACATTGAAGAAACTTGATAAAATTGATGAATTCATAATGGAAAGAAATGACAAAGTGGTATTTGTAGATTATCTATTAGCTGATACAGTACATCGAGCAATTAATGATTCAAAGTTTTTGCTTAATGGAAAAGAAACTTATAAAGAGAAGATCGATAAAATATATAATCATGGAAAACTTTTATATAAAGGTATTAATGATCAGGTAAAATATGCCATTCCGATTATAAAAGACGAATTAGATAAGTTAAATAATTAAAGATAATATTATAGTATTTTAGTTAAAGCAATGTAATTGTTGGTAAAATATTTATAGTATAGATGTTTCACTAAAGACTCTTCATATTTCATATTGATTTTTGAATAGTCATATAGAAATTTGTTGTAGTTTTAAGAATAAGTATAAATGGAGGACAGCAATGAAAAAAGTATTAGTAACAGGTGCAGATGGATTTATAGGAAGTCATCTTACGGAGCTTCTTTTAGAGGAGGGATATGATGTAAGAGCTTTTGCTTATTATAACTCTTTTAATACTTGGGGGTGGCTAGATACTCTTCCAAAGGATAAATTAAATTCAATTGATGTATTTACTGGAGATATAAGAGATCCAAATGGTGTAAGAAAAGCAATGGAAGGAATTGATGAAGTATTTCATTTAGCAGCATTAATAGCGATTCCATTTAGTTATCACTCACCAGATTCTTATGTTGATACAAATATAAAAGGAACGTTGAATGTGCTTCAAGCAGCGAGGGATTTGAATACTGAAAGAGTACTCGTTACATCGACCTCAGAAGTTTACGGAACAGCACAATATGTTCCTATTGATGAAAAACATCCTTTCCAAGGTCAGTCTCCTTATTCTGCAACAAAAATTGGAGCGGATAGAATTGCTGAATCATTTTATAGAAGTTTCAATATGCCAATAACCATTGTAAGACCTTTTAATACATATGGACCAAGACAATCAGCAAGGGCTGTAATACCAACTATCATAACTCAGTTATTGGCGGGAAAAGAAGAAATTAGATTAGGGTCATTAACACCAACAAGAGATTTTAACTATGTTAAGGATACAGCGAGAGGATTTATTGAGATAGCAAAATCAGAAAAAGCTATTGGAGAAGAGATAAATATAGCAACTGAAAATGAAATTTCAATTGGGGAACTTGCCAGTGAATTAATAAGACAAATCAATCCTAAGGCTAAAATTATCTGTGATGATGACAGAATAAGACCAGAAAAGAGTGAAGTAGAAAGACTTTTAGGTTCAAATAAAAAGATTAAGTCTTTAACAAATTGGGAGCCAAAGTACTCCTTTGAAGAAGGAATTGCTGAGACAATTAATTGGTTAAAAAATAACTTAGATAAATATAAGATAGATATTTACAACATTTAGTACATAATGATTACGAAAAAAGAAAGTAGTGAAATATATGGAGAAAAGATTTATCCCACTTAGTGTACCTAATTTTAATGGAAGAGAATTAGAATATGTGACTAACGCTGTTGAAAGTGAATGGGTTTCCACAGGCGGAAAATATATTGAGGATTTTGAAACGGATATTGCTTCATATCTTAAGATGCCTGAAGCAGTAGCTTGCCAAAGTGGTACTGCAGCATTACATTTATCACTTAGATTAGCTGACGTTCAAAGTGATGATGAAGTAATTGTTCCTACTTTAACATTTATTGCAGCAGTAAACCCTGTGAAGTATTTACATGCAGAGCCAGTTTTTATGGATTGTGATGATTCTTTAACCATAGATGTAATAAAGCTTCAGAGTTTTATTGATACGCAATGCGATTTTGTAAACGGAAAATTGATAAATAAGATTTCTAAAAGGCATATTAAAGCAATTGTAATAGTTCATGTTTTTGGAAACTTAGCTGATATGGAAGAAATAATGAAAATCGCTAAGGCTTATAATATTAAAGTTATAGAAGATGCTACTGAAGCCTTAGGTAGTTATTATGAAACTGGTGAATATAAGGGTAAGTTTGCAGGAACTATCGGTGACTTTGGTGCTTACTCTTTTAATGGAAATAAAATCATTACTACTGGTGGTGGTGGTATGCTAGTTAGTACAAACAATGATTTACTGAAAAAGGCGAAATATTTATCAACTCAAGCAAAGGATGATGTACTATATTATATTCATAATGATATTGGATATAATTATAGAATGACTAATTTACAAGCTGCTTTAGGAAAAGCACAACTTCAGCAATTAGAAGATTTTATCAAAACAAAAGAGAAGAATTATGAAGCATATAAAAAGGGAATAGAGAATATTAAAGGATTAAGTATTCTACCTTTTAACAAAAATATAAGATCAAATAAGTGGTTTTACTCTTTATTTATTGCAGATGATTTTAAGTATAGTAGGGATGAATTGTTAAAGCATTTAAATGAAAAAGGTGTTCAAACAAGACCAATATGGGGACTTATAAATGAACAACAACCCTATAAAGAATCCTTTGCTTATAACATCGAAAAAGCAAAATATTATATTGATAGGATTTTAAGTATTCCATGTAGCAGTAATTTATCAGATGATGATGTACAGTATGTATTATCAATTTTAAAAGAATTATCAGAATAACAGTAGAGGAGTATGTTATGGATATTGCTAATATGATGATAGATAAGGAAATGACTATTATTGCTGCACTAAAGAAAATTGATACCAGCGCAAGAAAGATACTTTTCGTTGTTGATGAAAGTATGGCATTAATAGCAACATTAACTGATGGAGATATAAGAAGATGGATTTTGAAAAATGGAGACTTGAATGCTCCTGTGAAAACCATCATGAATAGAGAACCAAAATACTTGATGAGTAATGAGGAATATAGAGCTAAGGACGTAATGCAACAATATCTTATTACCGCATTACCTATAGTTGATGAGAAAAAAGTCGTTATAAGAGTAGTTTTTTGGAATGATGAAATGGGTGAACATATTAAAAACTCGAGAACTATTGATAACCCAGTGGTTATCATGGCTGGAGGTAAAGGTACTAGATTATACCCATATACAAAGATTCTTCCTAAACCATTAATTCCTATAGGTGATACTCCTATTATTGAAAGGATTATTAATAATTTTAACAAGTTTGGGTGTAAGGATTTTCATTTAACAGTGAACTATAGAAAAAATATGATTAAATCTTATTTTTCAGAAGTTGATAAGAATTATAACGTTTTTTATGTAGAGGAAGAAAAGCCACTTGGAACTGGGGGAAGCTTATCATTGCTTAAAGATACGATAAGAGAAACATTTTTTGTGTCTAATTGTGATGTGTTAATTGATGCTGATTATGCAGATATTTTAGATTTTCATAAAAAGCAAGAAAATAAGATTACTATTGTATCTTCCTTAAAAAATATTACTATTCCTTATGGAGTTATCAAATTAAATAATGATGGATCAATGAAAGGTTCAACAGAAAAACCAGAGTTTAACTATTTAATTAACACAGGGATGTATATCTTAGAACCAGAAGTTCTTTTTGACGTTCCAGAAGATACTTTCTATGATCTCCCAACTTTAGCGGAAGATTATATTAAAATAGGTAAAAGAGTCGGAGTATATCCTGTAAGTGATAAATCATGGCTTGATATGGGACAGATAGAAGAAATGGAAAATATGTTAAATGCTCTAGGTGTTCAATAAGTAATATTATATGCACTTTTTAAAGAATAATTGAATGGTTGGTGAAAAAATGAAATGGGAAGGACTTCCTACTTTAATAATTGGAACTGGTGGCACTTCTATGGAGGCCAAAGATATTATTGATGATATAAATAAATACAACAGAAATGATGTTTATAAATTTCTTGCTTTTGTTGACAATAAAAGTATAAGTGAAATTCATGGGTATTCTGTTGTTTCTGACGATGATTTAATAACATTTATAAAAGATTATCCAGTTGTAGGAGTTGTTTTACCTTTAGGCTTTCCAAAAGTTAAAAGAAAAGTTTTTGAGAAAGTATTAAAAGATCTGCCAGGTATTGTTTTCCCTAATATAATACATCCATCAGTAAATATATTATCAAGAGTTAGTCTTGGCTATGGTAATGTAATTGCTCCAGGAGTAACTATTTCTAATGATGTAACGATTGGAGATTTCTCACTTATAAATAATAATTGCACAATAGGTCATGATACAAGGATTGATGATTTTTCTGTTATCAATCCTTTAAGTGCTGTATCTGGAAATGTCTCTATAGAAAAAGAGGTTCTTGTAGGGGCTAGAGCTTCTATAATGCAAGGATGTACTTTAGGAGAAGGTAGCATTGTTGGGCTAGGTGCTTTTGTGGTAAAGGATGTTTTAGCAAATACTACTGTTGTGTGTAAACCAGCAGAGATTTTGGACGGAGGTAAGCATGGAGAATAAAGTTTTTATAATAGCTGAAGCTGGAGTTAATCATAATGGAGATATTGGCTTAGCTTACAAAATGATAGATGAAGCAAAAAAAGCTGGTGTTGATGCAGTAAAATTCCAAACTTTTAAATCTGCAAATTTAGTTTCTAAATTTGCAAATAAAGCAGAGTATCAAAAGAAAGCAACAAATTCAGAAGAAAGTCAACTTCAAATGCTTAGAAAACTTGAACTTTCTTATGAAGACTTTAAAGCTTTAAAAGTTTATTGCGAGAATAGTGATATAATGTTTCTTTCCACTGCTTTTGATATGGAAAGCATTGATTTTTTAGATAATTTAGATATGAAATTGTTTAAAATTCCTTCTGGAGAAATTACTAATTTACCGTATTTAAGAAAGATAAATTCACTAAAAAAAGAAGTGATAATATCTACTGGTATGAGTGATTTAAAAGAAATTCAAGAAGCTTTAGAAAAATTAACAGATGTCCCAAAGGTAACAGTACTTCATTGTAATACTGAATATCCTACTCCAATGACAGATGTAAATCTTAGGGCTATGAATGTACTTAAAAATACTTTTAATGTGGAAATAGGATATTCTGACCATACTTTAGGTATAGAAGTTCCTATTGCGGCAGTAGCAATAGGAGCAACAGTAATAGAAAAACATTTCACATTAGATAAAACAATGGAGGGCCCTGATCATAAAGCAAGTTTAGAACCAGATGAGCTTGAAGCAATGGTTAAGGCCATTAGGAATATTGAAAGTGCATTAGGTAGTGAGTCGAAAATGCCGTCTTCTTCAGAAATTAAAAATAAAGATATAGCTAGAAAAAGTATTGTTGCTAAAAGGTCTATAAGGAAAGGTGAGATTTTTACGGAAGAAAACCTTACTGTTAAAAGACCGGGAAATGGCATTAGTCCAATGAAATGGGATGGAGTAATTGGAACTTTTGCTAAAAGAGATTTTGATGAAGATGAGTTGATCGAATTATGAGAATATGTGTATTAACAGGAACTAGAGCGGAATATGGACTTTTAAAGCCGTTGATAAAAAAAATATCTTTAGATAATGAATTAGAACTTAAACTTGTGGTTACAGCAATGCATTTATCCACGGAGTTTGGACTTACATATAAGGAAATTGAAGAAGATGGTTTCAACATTGATGAGAAGGTAGAAATGTTATTAAGTTCAGATACCTCAACTAGCATAGTAAAATCTATGGGACTTGGATTAATTAGTTTTGCAGATGTGCTTGAAAGAATTAAACCAGATTTGATTGTAATTTTAGGGGATAGGTATGAAGCTTTAGCTATGGCGGAAGCTGCGATGATTATGAAAATTCCTATTGCTCATATTCATGGAGGAGAACTTACTGAAGGTGCTTTTGATGATGCTATAAGGCATAGTATAACTAAAATGAGTTATATTCATTTTGCATGTGCAGAGGAATATAAAAAACGTATTATTCAATTAGGTGAAGATCCAGTTAGGGTTTTTAATGTAGGTGCGTTAGGCGCTGAAAATATAAAGAATCTAAAGTTATTAACAAAAGAACAGCTTGAAGCAGTTATTGATTTTAAAGTTACAAATAAAACGGCTCTAATAACTTATCATCCAGTTACTTTAGATGAGGCTTCTCCAAAGGAACAATTTGCTAATTTGTTAAAAGTTTTAGATAAATTTCAAGATTTGAATATGATATTTACAAAGGCTAATGCTGATACCAATGGGAGAGAAATTAATAAAATGATTGATCAGTATGTTATAGAAAATCCTAAAAAAGCTATAGCATTTACATCAATGGGACAAATGAAGTATTTAAGTGCAATGAAGCATTGTGGTTTTGTATTAGGTAACTCTTCTAGTGGTATAATTGAAGCACCAATATTTAAAAAGCCAACAGTTAATATTGGAGATAGACAAAAAGGAAGACTTAGAACGGCGTCTATTATAGATTGTGACATTGATATAAATAGCATTTATGAAGCTATTAAAAAAATGATGTCAGATGAGTTTATAATAAAAATGCAAAAGATGTCAGATCCATACGGGGAAGGTAATACTTCTTCTAGTATTATAGATATAATTAAAAGAACTTTTAAAGAAACGATAGAACTAAAGAAAAGCTTTTATGATATAAACTTTTAATTTAACCTGTTGTGCTAGCAGATAAGTTTTCATTAAAAGGATATTTATACCATGATTTTAGGCAGTCCTATCCTATTGTCTCATATACTGTTTTTGGAAATTATTATCCGAATACTAATTCTTTAATCTTTGATATTTCTATACCTATATTAAAAAATTTATTTATAAAATAGCAAAGATTATGAGCTAATATTTTATTTGATATTCTTGTGGCAAATCCCCAAGTTGATTTTGTAAGAACCCTCTGCATATTTAATTGCTCGGAGAGCTGAGAAAAAGTAGTTTCTACTCTACGACGAGCCTTGAATATCAACTGCCTAAAAGGTTTTAAAAGTTTAGTTTTACTATTGTTACGATTTATTGTTAAAAGACGAATGTACCTTGTTTCTTTTAATTGCGAAGCAACTTTTTGACCTATATATCCTTTATCACCTATTAGTATATCAATCTCTGAATTAGCTGTGAGTTCCCAGACGACATCTCTGTCATCAATATTTGCTGCTGTTACAGTAAAATCTGTGATATAGCCATCGAGGGCTACTAAAGCATGTAATTTGAATCCATAATATGTTTCTTTTTTCGAAGCGCATCGCCCGTAGGCAGCCTCCGGCTTAAAAGCTTTATGGAAATGAGCTCTCCCAAACTTACACACAGGAATTGGCATACTATCTGCAATTCTTATTCGGTCATATTGATAGTTAAGAAATTTCGTTAACTCTTTACGAATTTCATCAATGACTCGAAATAATGACTTTCTAACTCTATGAAACCTCGGCCTACTACAAAAGTTGGGAAATAAGTCTCGTAGGTTTTTAGAGCAAAATCCAAACCATGCTTTTTCAGAGTCAATGGTTAAGAGTTCACCTACTAAAGAAATCGTAATTATTTCGCTATCAGTCATTACTGATTTAGCGATGTTACGACGATTTTTAATAAATGTTGGAGTTACTTTTTGGTAAAAGTCATCAATTATAACATAAGTGACAACAATAAAATCTTTTAAGTCATTTATTGTTATGGTAGAATCTTTATTAAACTCTGGCATATAGGTTAGCCTCCTATCATTAGATTAGTGGTGTTTTTTAATGATAGGTTAGCAAATATGCTGGAGTTTTTCTATTTGTAAGTATTGCCAGCGTATTTAACTAGCACAACGGGTTAATTTAGCATTTAACAATGTATTAAATAAATATTAAGGAAAAGAAACAATTCTCTATCTATTTATTATAGATAGAGAATTGTTTTTTTTTATTATTGATATAAATTAAAATCAGAAGATAAAAAGTGATTATATATAAGGGATTGGCGAAATGATGAAAAAATAATGAAGAAATTCATAGAATGGTGTAAAGTAAAGTTGAATACTGTCGATAAATACAGTGTAAGGGCAAAATTACTAAATAAAAGCACAAGGATGTGCGATTTTCAAAATCAAGGAGGAAAATATAATGATTATTAACCACAATTTAAACGCAATGAATGCACAAAGAAACATGAGCATCAATAATGGTTCTGCTGCAAAGTCAATGGAGAAATTATCTTCAGGTTTAAGAATTAACAGAGCTGGAGATGATGCTGCAGGTTTATCAATTTCTGAAAAAATGAGAGCTCAAATTAGAGGTCTTAATCAAGCTTCAAGAAATGCTCAAGATGGTATTTCTTTAATCCAAACAGCTGAAGGTGCTTTAAATGAAACTCAAAGCATACTACAAAGAATGAGAGAATTAGCAGTACAAGCAGCAAATGATACAAATGTTGCTGTTGATAGATCTGCTATAAAATCAGAGATTGACACATTAACAACTGAAATTGATAGAATAGCTAAGACAACTCAATTCAACGAAAAGAATTTATTAACTGGTTCTTTAGCAGCTACAGGAGTTAAACTGCAAATCGGAGCTAACTCAGATGCTAATTTAACACTAGAAATTAAAATAGGTTCGATGGCTGCATCAGCACTAGGAATTTCAGGATTAGATGTTGCATCAAATGGTGTTGCAACAGCTGCAATAACATCAATAAACAGTGCTATAAAAACAGTATCAACACAAAGATCAAGCTTAGGAGCTAACCAAAACAGATTAGAGCACACAATAGCTAACTTAGATAATGCTTCAGAAAACTTACAAGCAGCAGAATCAAGAGTTAGAGACGTAGACATGGCTAAAGAAATGATGAGCTTTACAAAGAATAACATTCTTCAACAAGCTGCACAGGCTATGCTTGCTCAAGCAAACCAAGCACCACAAAATGTACTTCAATTATTAAGATAATTTGATCAAATAAAAGCCTTGTTATAGACCAAGAATTTCTTGAGCTATGCAAGGCTTTTATTTAAATATATTACTAAAATTAATCTCATTAAGAATATGGATACTTTATTACTAGAGATTTATATAAGCATAAAAACAATATAATAAAAATCGAGATTAGAATAATACTAGATATAAACTAGTTAACTTTAATTATATACCTGAAACGTAGCACGGTATAATTTAATTTCCCAGTAGACGAAAGGATGGACTTTATTATATGGACAATAAATTAGCGAATGAGGAACTTGAAACAACTATTTTATTCTTAAGAAATCTTAATGAAAAGCTTAAAGAAGTTGCTGAATATTATTATGAAAATAACCTAATTGAAGGTAATAGTAATATTATAAACATTATAGATGATTTTAATATTATAATATCGGGAGCTAATAATATATTTTATAAAAAATATGATTCAGAAGCTTTTAATTCTTTGATTGGCCAATTATTTGAGGCTATGGAATCTCAGGATAATATATTGATTGGAGATGTAATAACTTATGAATTTGTTCCAATAATTTCTAAACTTGCGGAAAACTTTGAAGAACAAATAGAATAAATTAAAAAACATAATTCAAATCATTAAGATAATTAATAATAAAAGAACTCACTTTAATGTGGGTTCTTTTATTATTTAAGGAGAAAATCAGTTTCAATATAGTACTTTAAATTGAAACCAAATATTGACTTAAATATGGATGCAATATAGGTTGTGAAACGTTTTTGATTAAATGAAAAAAATAAAAAGAAAATTAAAAGAAAAAATGTGTCGAAAAGTGTAAAGTAGAAATAAATTATGTCGATAAATGTAGTGTAAGGGCGAACTTACAAAATACAAAGCACAAGGATGCGCTGAGCAAAATCAGGGAGGAAAAGCAATGATCATTAATCACAATTTAAATGCAATGAATGCACAAAGAAATATGGGTATAAACAATGGTAATGCTGCAAAATCAATGGAGAAATTATCTTCAGGATTAAGAATTAACAGAGCTGGAGATGATGCTGCAGGTTTATCAATTTCTGAAAAAATGAGAGCTCAAATCAGAGGTCTTAATCAAGCTTCAAGAAATGCTCAAGATGGTATATCACTAATTCAAACAGCTGAAGGTGCTTTAAATGAAACACAAAGCATACTACAAAGAATGAGAGAATTAGCAGTACAAGCATCAAATGATACAAACGTTGCTGTTGATAGATCTGCTATAAAATCAGAGCTTGACACATTAACAACTGAAATTGACAGAATAGCTAAGACAACTCAATTCAACGAAAAGAATTTATTAACTGGTTCTTTAGCAGCTACAGGAGTTAAACTGCAAATCGGAGCTAACTCAGATGCTAACTTAACACTAGAAATCAAAATAGGTTCAATGGCTGCATCAGCACTAGGAATTTCAGGGTTAGATGTTGCATCAAACGGTACTGCAACAGCTGCAATAACATCAATAAATAGTGCTATAAAAACAGTATCAACACAAAGATCAAGCTTAGGAGCTAACCAAAACAGATTAGAGCACACAATAGCTAACTTAGATAATGCTTCAGAAAACTTACAAGCAGCAGAATCAAGAGTTAGAGACGTAGACATGGCTAAAGAAATGATGAGCTTTACAAAGAATAATATTCTTCAACAAGCAGCACAAGCTATGCTTTCACAAGCAAACCAAGCACCACAAAACGTACTTCAATTATTAAGATAGTCAATTTATATTTATAAATAAAGTTATTATTAATGATTAGAAACTGAATTATTGATGTGTCAAAAGTATTGAAAAAACTATAAAAAATATAATGTTAAAAATAGACTATAAAATAGAAGCACATGGAAGTGCTAATGTAAAATCAGGGAGGAAAAAACAATGGTTATTAATCACAATTTAAACGCAATGAATGCACAAAGAAACATGAGTATCAACAATGGTAGTGCTGCAAAATCAATGGAAAAATTATCTTCAGGTTTAAGAATTAACAGAGCAGGAGATGACGCTGCAGGTTTATCAATCTCTGAAAAGATGAGAGCTCAAATCAGAGGTCTTAACCAAGCTTCAAGAAATGCTCAAGATGGTATTTCTTTAATCCAAACAGCTGAAGGTGCTTTAAATGAAACACAAAGCATACTACAAAGAATGAGAGAATTAGCAGTACAAGCAGCAAATGATACAAATGTTGCTGTTGATAGAGATGCTATAAAATCAGAGCTTACAACATTAACAACTGAAATTGATAGAATAGCAAATACAACTCAATTCAACGAAAAGAATTTATTAAATGGTTCTTTATCTACTACAGGAGTAAAGCTACAAATTGGAGCAAATTCAGATGCTAATTTAACACTAGAAGTTAAAATTGGAAAAATGGATTCGGCTGCTCTATCAATAAGTTCAATTACAGTTTCTTCAAACAGCGGTGCAACAGCTGCAATAACATCAATAAATACTGCTATAAAGACAGTATCAACACAAAGATCAAGCTTAGGAGCTAACCAAAACAGATTAGAGCACACAATAGCTAACTTAGATAATGCTTCAGAAAACTTACAAGCAGCAGAATCAAGAGTTAGAGACGTAGACATGGCTAAAGAAATGATGAGCTTTACAAAGAATAATATTCTTCAACAAGCAGCACAAGCTATGCTTTCACAAGCAAACCAAGCACCACAAAACGTACTTCAATTATTAAGATAGTCTATATAATAAAAAACTCACCTATTATGGTGAGTTTTTTATTTATAGCTGAAAAACATTTTCTATGCCAGCGTAGAAAATGTTTTAGTGCTGAACAAAAAACTTTTATAAAATATGCAAATTATTAATAATGGCAAAAGAAAAAAATATAGGAGGTTAGGAGGTATCGTAATTGACAATACTTGCAGGGGTATATTACAGTTATTAGAATAATTAACTGTAATATTAATTGTATAAAAGTAAAAATTATTTCAAAAAAATAAAAAAAGGTGTAAAGTAAATAAAATAGCATACGATATAGTTAATGTAAGGGAAACCTTGCTAAAAAAATATAGGCACATGGAAGTGCTGAGTAAAAATCAAGGAGGAATTTTACTATGGTTATTAATCACAATTTAAATGCAATGAATGCACAAAGAAACATGAGCATCAATAATGGTGGTGCTGCAAAATCAATGGAGAAATTATCTTCAGGTTTAAGAATCAACAGAGCTGGAGATGACGCTGTAGGTTTATCAATCTCTGAAAAAATGAGAGCTCAAATCAGAGGTCTTAACCAAGCTTCAAGAAATGCTCAAGATGGTATTTCTTTAATTCAAACAGCTGAAGGTGCTTTAAATGAAACACAAAGCATACTACAAAGAATGAGAGAATTAGCAGTTCAAGCAGCTAACGATACAAACGTTACTATTGATAGACAAGCTATCGGTGCTGAAATAAAAACTCTAGCAACAGAAATCAATAGAATAGCTAGCACAACTCAATTCAATGAAAAGAACTTATTAAATGGTTCTTTATCTTCTCCTGGTACTGGAGTTAAATTACAAATCGGAGCAAACTCTGATGCTAATTTAACATTAGAAGTAAACATTGGATGTATGGCTGCATCAACATTAAAAGTATCATCATTAGGAATATCTACAAATACTTCAGCAACAGATTCAATATCAAAAATAAACGATGCTATAAAAATAGTTTCAACTCAAAGATCAAATCTTGGAGCTAACCAAAACAGATTAGAGCACACAATAGCTAACTTAGATAATGCTTCAGAAAACTTACAAGCAGCAGAATCAAGAGTTAGAGACGTAGACATGGCTAAAGAAATGATGAGCTTTACAAAGAATAATATTCTTCAACAAGCTGCACAAGCTATGCTTGCTCAAGCAAACCAAGCACCACAAAACGTACTTCAATTATTAAGATAATTTATAGTACATATAAGCCCTGCCATGTGGCAGGGTTTATTTTATTTCAAAAGAATATACATTTTTATAGATAACATAAAAGGAGGACTAATTTATAGATGAGTAACCATTTGAAAGATCAAATAGCACCTGAAGAAAAAGACACTACCCTTGAATTTTTAAAAAGTGTTAAAGATAGTATAAAAGAAGTTTCAAATTATTATCGCGAAGATGATATTCCAAAAGGCAACTTAGGAATAATTAATATAATTGATGATATTAATATTATCTTGAGTGGCGCTTCTACTTTATTTTTAGGGATATTAGATATAGAGAGTATAAATCCTATACTAGAAGAATTGGTTTTAGCCATTGAATCAGGGGATTATACGTTAATTGCTGACTTATTGACTTATGAGATAGAGCCGATTATTACTAAAATTGAAGAGGAATTTATTGATTAATAAACATATTGAAAATTGTTTAAGCTGTAATAATATAAATGTAGAATTCAATATAAAGTAAGAAAACAGTATCTATGGTACTGTTTTTTATTTTATATAGACATACAAAATCTATTTGAGTTATAATACAGTTATAAAACTTAACTAAAACTTAACTATTTGTTTATCATATAGTAACAATAGACTAGGTGTAATATCACTAAAAGGAGTCGTTACTTGCGTAACGTAAGGACAAAATGGCAAAACATCTAAATAGTATAAAAGAAATAAAACATCACTTAAAGAAAAAGATAATTAATTATGACGTTTCTTTGGTATCTATAATAATAATAAGGCATGAAGAAAATAAAAATATTATGCCAATTATAAATAGTATAAAAGATGAAACATATAGAAAAGTCGAAATACTAGTGGGGGATTGTTGTATAGAAGATGATACAGAACTCACAGCGTACATAAGTAGTGATAGAAAAATTATTTATGAAAAATATGACAATATCGATGAGTCAATAAAAGAATTATCTGATAGAGCTCTTGGCGAGTATATGAATATAATATTATCAGAAGTTCAATTTTCAACACAAAGAATAGAAACAATGATGAATATTATTTTAGAAAGTGAGAAAATTATTTTTGTTGCTAGTGATAATGCAGATTTAAATAATATAGAGGATGAAATATTTAAACCTAAAAATGAAAACGATAACTCTGTGCTTGGAAATTTGATTTCTAAAAATACTATTGCTGAACTATTGAAGGATCATAAAGTTAATTTTTTAAATCAATGTAGTGGAGTTATATTTAAAAGTTCATTTAAAAAAACTTTTTTAGATAATTATAAAGTAGATTATTTTAGATTATGGTCTGAATTTATGAAGTTTGGCCATGGTTTTTATGTTAATAGACAATTGATAGCTTCTCATGAGAAGCAAGAATTATTTTTTACCTATTTGGAGAGAAGTAGTGAAGAAAGTTGGGTGTATTATACTGTTTTAAAGTTGATGACTAATGTTGAGAAAGACGCACTCATAAATCAATGGTGTGAAAGTTTATTTTATTCTATAGCTGAAGATATAGCAGGATTTAAATGTGAAAAGAAAAAAAATAAGGACTATAGGCTTCCTTTGTTGTTAGCTGATATTTCTGAGTTTGTAAAAAATGACGAAACACTTAAAGTTCCTAACACAGCATTAGCTGCTATAAAGTCTTTAGATGAAGAGTATTGCATAGCAAATATCGATAGGGATAAGGTTCTATTTTCATGTGTTACTGTATATCACTTATTTACATCAGCTATCTTATCTGAAATATATTATAAGGATAAGAAAAAAGTTTTAATTCTTAGCAACCTCATTGAAAGTGCGGAAAAATTATATGAGAATCTTAAAAAATCTTGTATTTGGGACCAAGTGATATTATTTGATGAAAAAAGAGTTTTGGATAGCCATTCAGCAGAGGAGTATAAAGAACTTTTTTTAGAGTGTGGAACTCTTCATTATTTTACTTTTGGAACACCTTTAAATGAATCGATAATTTCTTTAATAAATCCAAATACAAAGATGATTTTAACTGATGAAGGTCTTATGACCTATTTTATAAAAGAATTTCTTCCAGGGTATATAATAAATCGAGGATATACAGCACGTCAGATAAAATTAGATTTTGCAGATGAAGTATGGGTTTATAACAAGGATTTAATTATCTCTGAATTTGAGCAACCTGTAAGGGAGATTCAGATGCCCGAAAAAGAAAAATTAAAGCCAATAGTACAAAAGTTAAATTTATTATTTAATTATAATCCAAAACCAATGGAGGAGGGCGTATTATTTTTCGATCAATATTTTGAATATTCAGAATTATTTACCAAAGAAGATGAAATTACTATGCAAGCATCGATCTTAAATGTTTTAGATAAGCAGAAAACTTTCGTTAAAAAGCATCCAAGGATTGATATAAGTAAGTATAATAATACTAGTATTACTATAATGGAGAATTCTGATTTGCCTTGGGAATTATTAAGACTTAATGAACTTATGGAGAATCAATCAAAACCAAGGGTTTTTGTTACATATTTTTCTACTGCTATTCTTACAGACTTTATGATAGGAAAAAAGTATAGTGCAGAAAATAATAGTTATATATTACTTGAAAAAATTATTAAAGAATTTGGATACCATGAAGATTTAAAATTTTTATATAAGATTATTGAAAAATTAGAAAATAATTTTCACAAAAAGATTTATTTACCTGAAACAATAGATCAATTATCAGAAGTTTTTGAACAAGTAAAGTAAGAAATAAGTTAGTCATTATAGATTGAAGATCATCTATAATGGCTTTATTTTTTACTTAAAGTATTTTGAGGTCTTGTCAGAAATTTTTGTAGTAGATAGTGATATTTTATAAAGTAACGAACTTTTGTTCTTGTAATTATTGAAAATCTCTTTACTATAGCTTAACAATACATTAAAATATCTATTGTGATTAAATAATAGGAGGAGACCTAAGGAGATGGGAAATAGTTATGACGTTACATCCTTAACCTCTCTTGAGAAATTAGAACCAGTAAGAGTAAGACCAGGTATGTATATTGGTTCAACAGGATCTAAAGGGCTTCATCATTGCCTTTGGGAGATTCTGGATAACTCTATAGATGAGATTACTAATGGGTATGGTAATAAGGTTACGATAATATTAAATAAAGATAAGAGTATTACTATAATGGATAATGGTAGGGGAGTTCCTACAGGTATTCATCCAATAAAGAAAAAAACTGGAGTTGAAATGGTTTATACAGAACTTCATACTGGTGGAAAGTTCAATTCTAGTAACTATAAAACTTCTGGCGGACTTCATGGTGTTGGTGCAGCTGTAGTTAATGCTTTATCAAAGTGGTTAGAAGTAGAAGTATGTCAGGATGGAAAAATATTTAAGCAAAGATTTGAATATGCTTATGATAAAAAGCTTAAGAAGGTTATGCCAGGTACAGCTGTTACCAACCTTGAGGTAATCGGTCAAACAAATGAGACAGGAACAAAGGTAACATTTTTACCTGATAAAGAAGTGTTTTCTACTATAGATATTAAGTTTGATACAGTAGATGAAAGGTTAAAAGAAATATCTTTCCAAAATAAAGGTATTTTTCTTGAATTGATAGATGATAGAGGCGAGGAACAAGTAAGAAAAGAGTATTTTTCAGAAAGAGGGCTTCTTGATTTTATAGATTACTTAAACGAAGCTAAGACATGCCTTCATAAAGAGCCTATATTGATTTCTGGAGAAAGAGAAATAGGAAATGTAAAAATGTATGCTGAGGTATGTATGCAATTTACAGATTCAACTACAGAAACAATAATGAGCTATGTAAATAATATACCAACTACAGAGGCAGGAACACATGAGACAGGTTTTAAAACTGGCATGACAAGAGCCTTTAAAGATTGTGGGAAAAAGTTTGGTATTATAAAGGATAAAGATTTTGACGGAGAAGATTTAAGAGAAGGGCTTACTGCAATAGTAAAAATAAACCTTACAAACCCTATCTTTGAAGGCCAGACGAAAACAAAGTTAGGTAATAGTGAAGCTACTACTATGATGAATGATTTATCTTATACTAAGCTTTGTCAGTGGATAGAGGATAATAAAGAGTTAGCTTCTATGTTTATCAATAACGCTCTAGCAACAGCTGCAAGAAAAGAGAAGATAAAAAAGATTAATGAACTTGAGAGAAAAAAGGTTGGTAAAGGAGCTGCTCCACTTGCAGGTAAAATCGCAGTTTGTACATCAAAAGATAAAGCTATAAGTGAGTTTATAGTTGTTGAGGGAGATTCTGCTGGTGGTTCAGCAAAACAAGCTAGAGATAGGCGTTTCCAGACAATCATGCCTTCAAAGGGTAAAATAATGAATACGGAAAAGCAAAAGCTTGAGAATGTTTTAGGTAGTGAGGAATTAAAGATATTCAATACTGCTATAGGAACAGGTATACTTGATGCTTATGATGAAAAGGATTTGAAGTACGATAAGATAATAATAATGAGTGATGCAGACGTAGATGGATACCATATAAGAACACTTTGGATGACTTATATATATAGATATATGAGGCCTCTTATTGCCAATGGACATTTATATATGGCGCAACCACCGTTATATAAGGTTTATAAGGAAAGTAAAAAAGGTGAAATACATAAATATGCATATAGTGATGATGAGTTAGAAAGTGTTAAAAAGGAGATCGGAAAAGGTGCTTTAATACAAAGGTATAAAGGACTTGGGGAGATGAATCCAGAACAACTTTGGCAAACAACCTTAAATCCAGAAACTAGAACCCTTTATCAGATAACCATAGAAGATGCAGCAAAGGCAGAAAAAATGGTATCACTTCTAATGGGAGAAGTTGTTGAGCCGAGAAAAAATTATATGTATAAATATGCTGAATTTTAGAAAGGAACAATGCTATGGCTAAAAAGATTGATATACCTACTGATAGTAACATCATACAGGTTCCTCTTGAAGAAGCGATGCCTGAAAATTACCTTCCTTATGCAGTTGAGGTTGCAAGAGATAGAGCGCTACCGGATGTTAGAGATGGATTAAAACCTGTTCACAGAAGGATTCTTTATGGAGCACATCTTCTAAAAGCTTATCCTGATAGACCTTATTATAAGTCTGCAAGAATTGTCGGAGACATTTTGGGAAAATTTCATCCTCATGGAGATAGCTCTGTTTATGATGCAATGGTAATTCTTGCTCAGGATTTCACTACAAGAAAGCCACTAATCGATGGACATGGTAACTGGGGTTCTATAGATGGAGATAGTGCCGCTGCTATGCGTTATACTGAAGCTAGACTTACTCCTTTAGCTCTTGAAATGCTAAAGGATATAGATAAAGATGTTGTTAATATGGTTAATAACTACTCTGATTCGGAATTGGAGCCAGAAGTTTTACCAGCAAAATATCCTAATCTCCTTGTAAATGGAGTATTCGGTATCGCTGTTGGGTTAGCTACAAATATACCACCTCATAATTTAGGAGAAGTTATTGATGGAACTTTAGCTTTTATCGATAATAAGGATATTACTACAAAGGAACTAATGAACCATATTAAAGGTCCAGATTTACCTACTGGTGGAATTTTGATAGGTAAGGATTCAATATTATCTGCTTACGAAAGTGGTAATGGAAGGGTTACTTTAAGAGCAAAAACAAAAATAGAAAAATTAGAAAACGGAAGATTGGGAGTTGTAATCACTGAATTCCCATTTAGAAAAAATAAGGCTAGATTACTACAGAGTATTTCTGAAATGACTGCTGATAAGAAACATTCTAAGGCTTTAGAAGGAATAGCAGATATAAGAGATGAATCAGATAGGACAGGAATTAGAGCTGTAATAGAATTTAAAAAATCTGTTGATGAAATGCAAGGGGATAAAATACTAAAATATCTTTTGAAAAAGACAGAATTACAAGTTAACCTTCCATTTAATATGGTTGCTATTGCTAGTGGTAAGCCTGAAACAATGGGATTAAGAACTATGTTATGGCATTATATAGAGCATCAGAAAGAGGTTGTAACAAGGAGGACTAGAAAAGAATTAGAGATTGCTGAAAGACGATTCCATATTGTTGAAGGGTTTATAAAAGCTATAAATATTATGGACCAAATAATCGAAACTATAAGATCTTCTAAGTCTAAAAGTGATGCTTCACAAAACCTTATAGCAAAATTTGATTTTACAGAACTTCAAGCTACAGCAATATTAGAACTTATGCTTTATAGGCTTACAGGTTTGGAGATAACAGCCTTTGAGAAAGAATATAAAGAATTAAGTAAATTGATAAGGAAGCTAAAAAATATTTTGGATAGTGAAAGAGAACTTTTAAATGTTATAAAGCAGGAACTTTTAGAAATAAAAGACAAATATGCAGATGCTAGAAGAACACAGATTATAGATGATGAAAATGAAGCTAAAATAGATATGGACGAATTGATAGTAGTTGAAGATATTGTAATAACTCTATCTAATGAAGGATATATTAAAAGAGTTCCTCAAAAGACTTATGTGAGATCAAATTCTAATCCTCAAGATATAGAGTATAGAGAAGGAGATTACAATAGATTTATTATAAGTTCTAATACTCTTGAAACCATATTAGTATTCACTGATAACGGAAATATGTATCAATTCAAAGGAAATGCTATTCCAGAACTTAGGTGGAAGGAAAAGGGCGAAAGACTTGATACTATTATTAAAGGAATGAATCTTGATAGCGAGCGAATAGTAACTGCTTTATCTATAAAAGATTTTAGCGGACCATTTAATGTTCAGTTTATAACCAATAAAGGTATTATAAAGAAAACTTCTTTGAGTAAATTCGCCTCTTCATATACGAAACTTATGGCTATTAAACTGAAGGAAGACCAAAAGCTTGTGTCTGTAGAGATTTTTGATTGTGAAAGAGAAGAAAGATTTGTACAAATCTTAACAAGCCAAGGTCTAACTTTTACAGTTAATGAACCAAAGCTTGATGATAGTGACAGAATGATTCAAGGAACTATGCTAGCTACTATACCAGCTAAGGATTCCATAGAAAAAGCTGAGTATATAGAAATAAAACCTGAGATAAAGAGATTTAGAGTTGAACTTACAAGTAAAGGTGAACTTAAAGTTGGTGCAAAGGGTAAAGAAAATTCTAAGGCAGTTTATACTGATAGTGAAGCTCGATTAATCATCATAACTAGTGAAGGAAATGTACTTAATATTGCGTCAAATGTATTAGAAAATGTTACGGAACCATTTAATATCGTAAATAGCTTTGGGGAAATTGATAAATCTAATAAATTTATTGGAATAATCAATGTAAGTGACTTTAAAGAGGACAGCTATATTATTTTCTTTTCTAAGAGAGGTTATGTAAAAAAGACATCCTTAAAAGAATATCAGGGAGAATATTTATGCTCTCAAGGTTATAAGCTTAAAAACGATAGTGATGAATTAGTTGGTGCTTCTCTTATAAAAAATGAAGCTGAAAATTTTGTTTTGGTAACCCAAAAAGGAATGGCCATAAGAGTTAATTGCAACGATGTGAATGAAATGGGTAAAATTGCTTCAGGAGTTATTGGTATATCCTTAAAAGATGAGGATTTTGTTATTTATGGAAATACTATAAGTGATAATGATCATTATATTAAGATAACTACAAAAAATAAAGAGGAAAAAGATTATAATCTCAGCGATTTACCGATTCAAAATCGTGCTACAAGAGGTAAAAATATATTTATTGCTGGACTTGAAGATTATATAATTAAGATAAACCAAAAATAATTTTGAGAGGTGATAAATGTGAAAAAAGCAGCAGTGTTATTTGCTACAGGGTTTGAAGAAATAGAAGCATTAACTGTAGTTGATGTTTTAAGAAGAGGTAAGGTTCAATGCGATATGGTTTCATTATATGGTGAAAATGTAGTCGGCGCCCATGCTATTGAAATAAAAACAGATAAAGATTTTGACTTAGTTAACTTTAAAGATTATGACATAATAGTTTTACCAGGTGGAATGCCAGGATCCACTAATCTTAGAGCAGATGATAGAGTTATAAACTTAGTTAAGGATTTTAATAATAAAAATAAGTTTATTGGGGCAATATGTGCAGCACCTATAGTTCTTGAAAAAGCTGAAGTTGTGGGAACAAGGAAAATTACATCTTATCCAGGAAGTCTTGAAAATCAAAATGCTTTTGACTATAAGGAAGAGATAGTTGTAGTTGATGGAAATTTAATAACTAGTAGAGGTCCAGCTACAGCTATAGAATTTTCGTTAAAGCTTATTGAATTACTAATAGGTAAGCATCAATCAGAAGCTCTTAGAGAAGGTATGATGGTGAATTTCTACAATAAGAATATTTAAAAATATAATATAAGGTTGTCTGTAAGTTAAGTTAATAAGCTTTCTGTAAGTTTTATTAGCTTATATCTAGAGACAGCCTTTTATTTTAGGAGGTAACTTTGAAAAAGTTTTATTTAGAAAATGGTATTAAGATTATCTATGAATATAGAAATACAAACTTGACGTCATTTTGCATTTCATTAGATGCTGGTGCTGTGAGAGAAGATGAAAAGCTAGGACTAGCACATGTTACAGAACATATGGTTTTTAAGGGAACAAGTACTAAAAATGAATTAGAAATAAATACTCTATGCGATAAGTATTTTGGATTTAATAATGCAATGACAAATTATCCTTATGTTATATATTATGGCACTGCCTTAAATGAAGATTTAGACAATGCCTTTATGGTCTATAGTGATATATTAGTAAATCCATCATTTAAAGAAGAGGGTTTTCAGCAAGAAATGAATGTTATTAAGGAAGAATTACAAGAATGGTCAGAGGATAATGATCAACATTGTGAGGATTTACTTTATAAAAACTCCTTTAGTAAAAGAAGAATTAAGGAATTAATAATTGGTAATGAAGAAACATTGAATGGTATTAAGTTATCAGATATAAAAGAATTTTATAATAAATTCTATGTTCCGTCTAATTGTGTAATTGCTTTTGTAACTTCCCTTTCTGAAAAAGAGGTTTTGGATATTTCACGAAAATATCTTGAGAATTGGAATAAAACACCAAGCACTATACATAAACCTTATTATGAAACTAATAAACCAGGGGTATTTATTGATAATAAAGTTTTTAGTGGTAGCAAAATTCAGTATTCATTTCCTATCCATCATTTAAATCAAAAAGAAATGAAGGCATTAAGATTGTTTGATGCTTACTTTGCACAAGGAACTAGTAGTAAGCTGTACCATAATATTAGAACCTTAAAAGGGTTTGCTTATGATGTTTCATCAGCTATACGATATGAAAGAGATATAAAAACATATAATCTATATGTTTCAACCTCTACTAAGAATATAGATGATGTTGTGGAAGTGATTGATAGACTGATTAAAAATTCAAAAGAGGAATTAATTATAGATAATGAAAGATTGAAGGATATTAGAAAATCCTTTATGGTAAAAAGGGAACTATTCATAGAAAAGTCAATTCAACTAGCAAAGGAATTATCGACCTATGAAACGATGTTTGATAACTGTGAAATATTTTATGAAGAAGTTCAAGAATTAGATTGTATTACAAGAGAAGATATAATTAAGGTTGTAAATAAAGTGTTTAATAATGCTACTATTGAAATACTAAGAGGACATGATTAGCAAATACCCCATAAGGGAGGTAAAATGACCGATAAATTCAAGGGGAAGATTATACTTCTAAAAGATTACCATGATACAAAAGAGAATTTTAATAGAGATAAAGACTATGAAATAAAAGAAAATAGATATAAACAATTAAATTCTATGGATCATAGTAATGAAATTGAAGATAGAGTATTGGGGAAAAGTGAAAAGAGGCAAGAAGCTAAATGCAGTTGTGGTCATGATCATGAGCATAGTCACAGTAATTGTACCTGTGATGTAAAAAAGCATCACCATGAACATTGTAGTTGCGGTTGTAGTCATTGTGAACAAGAAATTAGTATTAGTGAGATAATAAGGATAGCTGTAGCAACGGCTATGTTTATGTTGCCGTTGATGAGTATATTTAGCAATACACAAAAGATAATTTTTTACCTAGGAGCTTACATAATATCGGGATATCCTGTTATAGGAGAAGCTTTAAGAAATCTTTTTAGAGGCGAAATATTTGATGAGAATACTTTAATGACCTTAGCATCTTTAGGTGCCATATATTTAGGGGAATTTCCAGAAGCTTCAGCTGTAATGATTTTTTACTGTGCTGGTGAACTGTTTCAAAGCTTTTCAGTAACAAAATCTAGAGCCTCCATAAGAGAACTTTTAAATTTGAAGGTTAAAAGTGCTAATAAGATAGTTGATGATGAAATAATTAATATAAGTCCAGAAAAGTTAATGGTCAATGATACTATTTTGATTAAGCCAGGAGAAAGAGTACCTATAGACGGAATTGTCATTGATGGAAATACTACTGTGGACACTTCTTCACTTACTGGTGAAAGCTTACCTAAAAAAATTAAACCCCAGGAAGTTTTACTTAGCGGATTTATAAATATATCTTCTCCTGTGCGGTTAAGAGTTATAAGAAGGTACGAGGATTCTACAGTTTCAAGAATAATGGAACTAGTAGAAAACTCTACGGATAATAAAGCCAAAACAGAAAGGTTTTTAACTAGGTTTTCGAAAATTTATTCTCCTATTGTTGTAGCACTGGCTTTATTATTGATAATTGTTCCTACTTATCTCTTACAAATAGGAAGTTTTCAATTATGGCTTCATAGAGCACTGGTTTTTTTAGCTGCATCTTGTCCATGTGCATTGATTTTATCTATACCACTATGTTATTTCATGGGGATAGGGGTTGCTTCTAAAAATGGTGTTCTTATAAAAGGATCAAATTATCTTGAAGGTCTGTCTAGAGTAGATACGGTTGTTTTTGATAAGACAGGTACTTTAACAAAAGGAGTATTTGATATTTCTAAGATAATTCCGAGTGGCAATATTAAAAAAGAAGAGTTGCTAGAAATTTTGGCACATGGCGAATTTTATTCAAACCATCCAATCGCAAAATCTGTGTTGAATAACTATAAAGGGAAAGTAGACAAAAACTTATTAAAAGATTATGTAGAGATACCTGGTTATGGTGTAAAGGTGAGATATAAGGATGAGACACTAATTTTAGGAAGTATAAAGCTTATGAAAAGGTTAAATATTTCTTGTATAGATGATATAAAAGGAACTATTGTATATATAGCTTTAGGAAATAAATATTTAGGTAAAGTTGTTTTTGATGATATAATCAGAGAAGAATCAAAAAAGGTTATTAAGGACCTTGTAAAAATGAAAATAAATAATATAATTATGCTTACTGGAGATAAAAAACAAAGTGCAGAGTTAGTAGGAAAAGCGTTGGGCATTAACAAGATGTATGCTGAGTTACTTCCTCAGAATAAGGTGGAGATGATGGAGAGAATCATCACTAAAAAGAATAGTACAGTGGTTTTTATCGGTGATGGTATAAATGATGCACCGGTGCTAGCAAGAGCTGATATAGGTATATCTATGGGAAATATTGGTTCTGATGCGGCAATTGAAGCATCTGATATTGTTTTATTAAGGGATAACTTAGAAAGCTTTAGCTATGCAATAAAAGTATCTAAATATACAAAAAAGATTATCATAGAAAATATTATTTTAGCATTAGGTATAAAAAGCGTGGTTCTAGTCCTAGGTGCTTTTGGTGTTGCCGCTATGTGGGAAGCTGTATTTGCTGATGTAGGAGTGACACTTTTAGCTGTATTAAACTGTATGAGGATAAAAAGTTCAACATTTAAGATAAAGTAAACTGAATTTAGGAGAGGATCAGATGTTAGATTTAATAAAAAAAGCTGAAGAAACCCATTGTCTATCGAAGTCAGAAATAGTTTTGATTCTTGAAAATGATCAATATGATGAGGAACTTTTTTCAGCAGCAAATAGAGTCACAGAAAAATATCTAGGAAATCAAGTTGAGTTAAGGGGACTTTTAGAGTTTACTAATGTATGTAAAAGAAATTGTCTATATTGTGGTTTAAGAAGAGAAAATAACAATATAGAGAGATATAGATTATCAAAGGAACAAATTTTAGATTTTTCCAAGAAAGCTGTTAGCTATGGCTACAATACAATTGTACTCCAAGGCGGAGAAGATGATTATTTTACAGTAGAAAGATTAAGTGAAATCATAAAAGAAATAAAGCAATTAGATGTAGCAATAACCTTGAGTATAGGCGAAAAAAGTTATGAAGAATATAAAGCTTTGAAGGAAGCTGGTGCTGACAGATATTTGATTAGAATAGAAACTACAGATAAAAAACTTTATGAGGATATGGATCCAGGGATGAGTCATGATGAAAGAAAAAGGTGTTTAAGAGATTTAAAAGCTTTAGGATATGAAGTTGGTTCAGGAATCTTAGTAGGGCTGCCTGGACAAACTTTAGAATCTTATGCTGAAGACATTCTTTTCTTTAAAGAAGAAGACATGGATATGGTTGGAATAGGACCCTTTATACCAAATGAAGATACTCCTTTGAAAGATGCAAAGGGCGGAGATTTTAAAACAGCTAGAAAAATCATGGCAATTATGAGGCTTTTAATGCCAGATATAAATATCCCAGCTACTACTGCAATGGAGACTTTAGAGAAAGAAGGTAGAATTTTAGCTTTAAAAAGTGGTGCAAATGTAGTTATGCCAAACATAACAGAAGGGGAATATAGAGCACTTTATGCACTATACCCTGGTAAGATATGTATAGGAGATACACCTTCACATTGTGTTTCATGTATAACTGGAAAAATCTTAAGAGCAGGAAAGGCTATTTCTAAAACAAAAGGTTTTAGAAGAAAACAGTTGAATTCTGATGTATAAACACCTAGAGAAAGAAGTGTAGAACTATGATAAAAAGATGGACTATTAAGCCCATGACAAAGGCAGCTCAGAAATTAGCAACGGATTCTTTTATTTCTCCAATTATAGCAAAGTTATTGTGGGACAGGGGAATTAGAGATAAAGATGAAGTTGAGAAGTTTTTAAAAGGAAGTATAGATGAGATGTATGATCCATTTCTCATGAAAGATATGGATTTAGCTACATCAATAATTATAAAAGCTATTTTTGAAGAAAAAAAAATAGTAATATACGGTGATTATGATGTTGATGGCGTTACTAGTACTGTGATAATGTTTAAGGCTTTAAAAAGAGTTGGTGCTAGAGTTACTTATCACATCCCTGATAGAGAGAAAGAAGGCTATGGATTAAATAAAAAATCTATAGAGGTCTTAAGGGAACAAGGAAATTCAGTAATTATAACAGTAGATAATGGAATTGCTGCTGTTGAAGAAGTAAAATATGCTAAGGAAATTGGATTCCAAGTTGTCATAACGGACCATCATGACTTGCCTTTTGAAGAAAATGAAAAAGGTGAGAGAAAAGAAATATTGCCTAATGCCGATGCTATAATAAACCCCAAAAGAAGCGATTGTAATTATCCTTTTAAATACTTGTGTGGTGCATCGATAGCATTTAAATTTGCAGTTGCTCTATTTATAAAAAGAAAGATTGACTATAAAGAAGCTTATAATGAATATCTGCAATTTGCAGGTATTGCAACAGTGTGTGATGTAGTTGATTTAATTGATGAAAATAGGGTTATTCTAAAAAATGCATTGAAATCCATAAATAATAGTAAAAATATTGGAATTAATTCATTAAGGAAGTTTACGTTAAGTTTAGATAAAGAAATTTCTGTTTATGCCATAGGATTTGTTATGGGACCTTGTATAAATGCTACAGGTAGGCTTGAAAATGCTAAAATGGCAGTTGAGTTACTATTAACAAAAGAATTGGAAATAGCCGAGAATTTGGCCAAAGAACTTGTTGATCTAAATAAAACAAGACAAGATATGACCACTGAAGGTGTTGAAAAAGTTGTTAAAGAAATCGAATTAGGTGATTATTATAATGATAAAGTACTTGTGGTTTACGAACCGACAATTCACGAAAGTATTGCTGGAATAATTGCTGGTAGGATAAGAGAAAAGTATAATAAACCTACAATAATTTTGACAAAAGCTGTAGAAGGGGTTAAAGGCTCCGCAAGGTCCATTGAGGAATATAATATTTACGAAGAATTATTAAAGTGTAAAAATCTTTTAGATAAGTTTGGAGGACATCCCATGGCTGCAGGAATGTCTCTCAAAGAAGAAAATATTGAGCCTTTAAGAGAGACACTAAACGGCAAGTGCATTCTTACTGATGAAGATATGATACCAAAGGTTGTTATTGATTTCCCACTAAGTTCACATAAGATAGATGATAGCATTATTTATGATATAGGTGAACTTGCTCCTTTTGGCAAAGGCAATAGCACACCTTTATTTGGAGATAAGAATCTTTTATTAGAAAAGGCAATGGTCTTTGGAAGTGATAACGGAGTTTTAAAACTAGTTTTCAATGTTCAAGGAAGAAGGATTGATGCAGTAGCCTTTAAAAAATATCTAGAATTAATGGAAATAATAGAAGAAAATTGGGTAAATGACAATTATGGAGAACTTTTACCATATAGTACTGGATATTTAATAAATATACCACAAGATTTAAGATTAGACATAATATATACCCCTGAATTTAACGAATATAAAGGAAATAAGAAAATTCAACTCAAGGTACATGAGTTAAGAATATCAAAATAATCAAAATATTTCAAAAAAAGTGTTTAATTTTCCATAAAAATAGAGTAGAATTAGACTATCAAAGCTTATTATATTTTTAAGGAGGTTTTCAATGAAATCTCAAAATGACGAAATTCGAGATATAAAGATAGAAGAGCTGATAGACTATTCTATTCAATTAAAGTTCAATTACGATATTATGAAAAGAGCAAAAAATAAAAATAAAGAGAATTATTTAGATTTAAGCTTTATTCTTAATAGCATATCTGAGGGCTTTATACTTTTAGACGAGGAGTTTAAAATTAATTTTTTAAACAAAGCTGCAAAAGAAATATTCCAATTTAATGACGTAAGTATTGAAAAGGATTTAACATATAAAAATAGAGAAGAAATTAAAAAATACTCAAAAGATATAATAAATATATATGATGAATACATTCTTAAACATGAAATCTTGAAAAAGAAGGCAATAAAAATACAAGTTAAAGATAAAGTAAAATATATAAGCATTTCTTCTACAATCGTGGAAGAAAAAGATAATAGTTTGCAAACTTCTAAAACTATTATTACACTTAATGATGTAACTGAAGCTACTATTAATGAGATGATTTCAGAAGAACAAAAATTTTTCATCGATGAAATCGTTAATAATATTGATTTGCCACTATGTGTGTACTTATTTCCATCTGGAGAAATGAAGTACATAAATGAAAAAATGAAGAAAGCAATGAGATTAAATTCCGGATATATCAATAATATTTTTAAAGTCCAAGATCAAACCATGCATGAAACCTTAATGGAGGTTTTCAAGGAACTTGATGCTACTCGCTGTCCTAAGAATTATGACCCTATTGCTGTAGTTGATGAAAATAATAAGACAGTATATTATAGGTTAAAGTTTATACCTTATGAAAATCGTGATGGTGAAATAAAATATGTTTACTTATATGGAATAGACGTGACAAAGGAAATTAAACATAGTTTAGAACTAGAAAAAGTAAATTTTATGAAAAATGAATTTTTTAATCTTATATCGCATGAATTAAGAACGCCCCTTACATTAATATATTCATCTATTCAGCTTGCTAACGAGATATATAAAACTGAAATAACTGAAAATTTGGACAAGACGTTAACTAGAATCAATAAAAATACAGGAAGGCTTTTAAAGCTTGTTAATAATATTTTGGATATTTCCAAGTTAGAAGCAGGATATATGGTTTTAAATATTACTAATACAGAAATCGTTAGCAATACTGAAGATATTGTAGAATCAGTAATTTATCATTCAAATATGAAAAATGTTAATGTAGTTTTTGATACTTATGAAGAAGAAGTATATGTGCATGTCGATAAGGAAAAATATGAGAGAATAGTTTTGAACTTATTATCCAACGCTATTAAATTTTCAAATGATAACAAATCGATTTTTGTAACTATGGATTTTACAGAAAATCATTTTATTTTATCAGTTAAAGATCAAGGTGTTGGAATTCCAAAAGAAAAAATAAGCACTATTTTTAATAGGTTTTATCAAGTGGATAATTCACTTACTAGAAATGCAGAAGGTACTGGCCTTGGCTTATCTTTAGTTCAAAAGTTAGTAGACCTTATGGATGGAGAGATTTCTGTAGATAGCGAAGAAGGTGTGGGCACTACATTTACAGTAAAATTACCAAGGATAAGTAAAGGCGATGTTCAAGAAGAACTTAAAGAAATTTCAGATAGTGCTTTAGGGAAAAAAGCTATAATTGAATTTTCTGATGTGATAAAATAAAAAATTACTACATATATTTATAATAAACTATAAAATTTAAAAATATATTTGTAACAAGGTTACAACCCTTATATAATAGTAAGCAGTAATACTAAGGAGTTGATACCATGAGTAAGTATAAAATAATCATGACCGGAGGCGGATCAGCAGGGCATGTAACCCCTAATTTAGCATTAATTCCAAAGCTAAAGGATCTTGGTTATGATGTTGTTTATATTGGATCAAAGAATGGAATAGAAAAAGAAATTATAGAAGCAGAAGAAATTAAATATTTTCCTATTTCAAGCGGAAAGTTAAGAAGATACTTTGATATTAAAAATTTTACAGATCCTTTTAAAGTAATAAAAGGACTATTTGATAGCATAAAAATAATTAGAAAAGAAAAGCCAGATATCATTTTCTCAAAAGGTGGTTTTGTTGCAGTACCAGTTATAATAGCTGGAGGTTTTTTAAAGATTCCAACGATAGCTCATGAATCTGATATGACTCCCGGCCTTGCAAACAGAATCTCGATACCATATTGTACAAAAGTATGTGTAACTTTTTCGGAATCTGTTAAACATATAAAAAATGACAAAGGAGTCATTACTGGAACACCAATAAGAGAAGAAATAATGGAAGGAAACAAGACTAAAGGCTTGAAGCTTCTAAGATTTACTGGTAGCAAGCCAGTTATACTTGTAATTGGTGGAAGTCTTGGTTCAAAAGCTATTAATGATATCATTAGAGAAGCTCTTAATGAGCTTACAGTTAAATATGACATTGTTCATATTTGTGGTAAGGGAAATATAGATATATCTATTAAAAATAATTGTAGTTATAAACAATTTGAATATGTGAAAGAGGAACTAAAGCATTATATGGCTGCAGCTGATCTTGTTATATCAAGAGCTGGTGCAAATGCAATTTTTGAGCTACTTGCTTTATGCAAACCAAACATTTTGATTCCTTTATCTAAAGCATCTAGTAGAGGAGATCAAATATTAAATGCTGAGTCCTTTGAAAAGAATGGATATAGCATGGTTATACAAGAAGAAGATTTAACAAAACAACTTCTCCTTGAAAAAGTTGATAAACTTAATATAAGTAAAGGACACTATATTGAGGCTATGAAGAAATCTGCTCAAAAAAATGGTGTAGATAATATTATTAAAGTTATAACTTCCTATACTAAAAAATAATTATAAGAAGTCCAGACTTAAGTAGATTAATTAATTTACTTAAGCTGGACTTCATTATTTTTATTGAAGTATAATATAAGTACTATTTAAGCCGAAGCTAGTTACTTATTTATATATGATCTGATTAAAAATCGACATTGATTTGATAAACGTTATATGTACTTAATGTAGAGACATTATTGTAGTATATATATAAGTTTTAATAAAAAAGATTCGTAGGTTATATTGATTTTTCAATATGTCTATAGGACTCTGAGGAAGTTTTAATAATGGAAATCATATAGTGTGATGATTATACAATTGTGAAAGGTAGAGTATACATGACAAGAAATATTAATATTAAAATGCCTGATAAAGTGAAAAAGATAGTGGGAATTTTATATAGATCTAATCACGAAGCATTCATAGTTGGTGGATGTGTTAGAGATAGCATTTTAGGAATAAAACCAAAGGATTGGGATATTACCACAAGTGCAGAACCAGAAGAAATTATCGAATTATTTAATTCTGAAGGCTGTACTACTGTTCCAACGGGAATAAAGCATGGGACGATAACGGTTGTTATAGAGAAGGAACCTTTTGAAATTACAACTTATAGAATAGATGGTGAATATAAAGATTCTAGACATCCAAGTGAAGTTAAATTTACTAAATCCTTAGAAGAAGATCTAAAAAGAAGAGATTATACTATTAACGCTATGGCATATAATGATAAAGTTGGGTTAGTTGATTACTTTAATGGACAAGAAGATATAGATAAAAAACTCATTAGAGCTGTAGGGGAACCTAAAAAACGACTTGAAGAAGATGCATTGAGAATGTTGAGAGCACATAGGTTTTCAGCTCAATTAGGATTCAAAATAGAAAAAGAAACTAGTGAAGCCATTAAAGCTTTAAGCGTCAATATTAGGCAGGTATCTATAGAGAGAATTAGAGAAGAATTTAATAAGATTCTTTTGTCAAATAATTTAGTGCAATTATTTCAACTATATGAAAATGGACTTTTGCAACATTTTTTTGGTGAATTAGCTAATTGTTTTGAAAGGTCTAAGAAAAAAGGAGATATCAGTATATATTCACATGTATATTTAATAGAACTTCTACAGTCAATTGAAAAAGAACTTTCTTTAAGATGGGCGATATTAATTAATTACATAAATGAATTTTCATATAATCTAGAAGATACTTTAGTAAAGCCAAATCAGTGTAAATATTCCACTACATCACAAGACTGTGCAAGTAACATATTAAAAAGAATGAAATATGATAATAAAACAATAGAGAGAGTTTTAGTTTTAGCGAAATATCAAGAGGTTATAATAAGCGATAAAGTAGCTATAAAAAGAATTCTGAATACAACAGGAATTGAAAATTTCAAAGCTTTAGTTGAGATAAAAGAAGCAAAAATCAAATTACAAAGTGAAAATGATATTAATGAAGGTATGAAAGAAATTGTAAGAATTAAAGAAGAATTTTATGAAATAATTTCTAGTAACCAATGCTTTACTATAAAAGATTTAGCGGTAAAAGGAGAAGATATAATTAAGCTTGGGGTAAAACCGGGAAAATTCATTGGAGAAATTCTTAATACGTTATTAGATATGGTAATTAATGAACCAGAGATAAATGAAAAACATATTCTTATTGGTAAAGTCAAAGAGCAAATGGATACAAGAGAAATTTGAGATATTATTGTTATAAAAACCTCTACATGGACATAAAAAGTCAGTAGAGGTTTTTAGTCTATTTAAATCAATAGAACTTGTTCTTATTTCAATAATCACCATAATTAATTCGATGAATAAACTAATATTGAGTGCAAGTGTATGGAGGAAAAATAATGGACTATGAAATAAAGGATTGTATTGATAGTGGTACTGAATATTGTCCCTGTCCGTTGGCAGAATCCCATGATTGCATAATCTGTAGTCATCTCCAAGGTTCTACTTTTTGCGATTGCAAGAACTGGAAGGGAGTCTGCGTATACAATACTCTTAAAACTAATGGAAATAAAGCGGTAAAAAGAAGATCAACTTATGAAGGTACAATAGTTAATAAAAGTATTATAGGAGATAATTATATTGCTATAGAGGTAAAAGTACCTCATCACCTTGTAGAAAAACTTAAAGATCCTGGAAGCTTTGTTTTTTTGAGAACTAAAAATAGTAGTGTTTTTTTTGATGCTCCAATATCCATAATTGAAGCAGACGATGAGGAAGATATTCTTTACATGGCGCTAGAAATTAGAGGAGTAAAAACAAAAGCAATTGGTAAGTTAGAAATTAACGATAAATTATTTGTTAGAGGCCCATATTGGAATGGAGTTTTAGGCTTAAAAAATATAAAAAATCTTAAAAATGAGAAGGCAGCTATAATATTTAGAGGAATTGGATTTGCTTGCACAACCCAAGTTATAAAAAGAATGTTAGCAAACAATAACCAGTTAGAAGTAATTATTGATCCTAGCGATATAAAGGAAGAAAAAATACTTGATTACTTAAAGCATTTTAATGTACAAATAAAGAGTTTAAATACAATGAATGACGCAGATTTATCAGGGGAAGTTGTAGAGGAAATAGAAGATCTAATTAAGAATGACATAAAGTTAATTTATATATCTGGTCCTGATATTCTTATTAGTAATATTATAAATAAATTTGGAGATGTAGTTAAGTACGGATGCTCTAACAATGCAAAAATGTGTTGTGGTGAAGGAGTTTGTGGTTCTTGTACTGCTAGATATGATGGGCGAATCATTAAGAAGTTATGTAAAGTACAAGTTGACCCAAAATATATCTTTGAGGGGAGATGGCTATTATGAAGGTTGTAGTTATAGGAGGCGGTTGGGGCGGATGTTCTGCAGCTTTGGTAGCTAAGAAGATAGGCGCTGAAGTGGAACTATATGAAAAGACAGATATGCTTCTTGGACTTGGAAATGTAGGTGGAATTATAAGAAATAATGGGAGGTATACAGCAGCAGAAGAACTTATAGCCCTCGGGGCTGGTGATTTGGTAGAAATTTGTGATAGTACCTCTAGACATACAAATGTATATTTTCCTGGAAATGACCATGCCTCATTATACGACGTTAACAAAATAGAGCCTTTAGTAAAAAAGAAATTAGAAGATGAAGGAATTAATATATTTCTCAGAACAAGAGCAATTGACGTAAAGTGCAGTGAAGGAAAAATTGAATCTGTCGTGTTAAGTGATGGAACTAGTATAAATGCTGATGTATTTATAGAAGCTACGGGTTCTACAGGCCCAATGGGAAACTGCTTAAAGTATGGAAATGGTTGTGTTATGTGTATCTTAAGGTGTCCATGCTTTGGACCGAGAGTAAGTTTAAGTGCTAGAGCTGGTATACCAGACTTACAAGGCATGAGAGCTGATGATATTTTTGGTGCAATGAGTGGATCATGTAAATTGATGAAGGAAACTTTATCTGAAGAAATAGTAAAAGAACTTGATGAAAAAGGTTTGGTTATTTTAAAGGTGCCAGAGGAAGATGTAAACATGGATAAGTTAAAGAGTAAGGTATGCCAACAATATGCACTTAAGGAGTTTGCTGAAAACTTAATTTTACTTGATACTGGAAATGCTAGGTGAACAAAACTGCAACTTTTTTTCACCTAGATTTCCTTCAGGTATATCAAACTCTATAGAATTATCATCATTGCCAACTAAGAATTTAATTTTAACTTTTCCATTGCCACTTTCATTATCCGATCCATACCAATATACCTTATCAATAAGCATACATATAAGTTTTCTTTGCTCATCCCTTGAAAGCGTATCAATTCTCTCACATTCACTTAAAAGTGAAAGTATAATATCTGCATTTAGGTCATCTATCTTAGTTTTCTTATTTTTGTCTTCAATCTTTCTAATTTTTGTTTCAATATCGGTGCATTCACTCTTTAATAACTTTATCTTATCAAGAAGGATATCTTCTATATCGCTAGCAAAGGAAAGCTTAGTTACTAAGTTATCAATTTGTTTTTTCTTTTCTTCAAGAGATTTTGATAATGAAATGATTTCAGTTGTAGAATCTATATCCTTTAGTCTAGCTTTATATTCTATTTTTAACTTTTCTAAGAAGACCTTTTTTGATTTCCCAATAAGCTTTAAACTATTGAGTACTAGTTTTTCTATATAATCAGCTTTCGCATTTTTATTAGAACATAATTTTTTATGGGATTTTCTTTTTAATGAACAATTATAGTAAAAATTCTTTTTCCCAGTCACTGGTGAAAGTTTACCATGTTGAACAAGCATATATTCGTTACACTCACCACAAAGTAATTTACCAACTAATAAAGCATTGTGAGTTTTCCCAAGTCGAGGAAACTTATCTTTATTTCTATCAAATTGTCTTTGTACATCTAACCATAGGGCAGGTTCAATGTATCCTTCAATAGAGCTTAATGCAACAAATCTTTCTTCTTTATCCTTGAGCCTTTTTGTATATTTTCCGTTTCTAAATGTTTGTTCTGTTTTATTATAACTCAAAAAAGCATGGATATTATCAGCTTCTCCATATACAGTCCAATCATTACTATTTAAATACTCTACTACTTCATTGTTTGCTTTTACGTATATAGGATTTTGTAATATGATCTTTAAAGTAGATTTTTCAAACATAATACCATTTCTAGACTTTAATTCATTTTCGGTTATATAACCTTCTAACTTATGTAAGCTTCCTAATTCTAGATATTTTTTATACAAAAACTCGACAAAGTTCATTTCTTCTTTATTTATCTTTAGTAGAGTATACTCACGTTGCATTCCATTTTCATCAATATTCTTAATGCGCTCAGATACAAAACCAAGAGGTACTTTTCCACCTGTCCACCTACCTGCCTTAGCTAATTCCAGCATATTGTCTTTAACTCTTTCTGCTATAGTTTCACGTTCAAGTTGTGCAAATACTGAAGCTATATAAATCATAGCACGGCCCATTGGAGAAGAAGTGTCAAATTCTTCACGAATACTTATAAAAGCACAATTATAATCCTGAAGACGAGAAAGTGTCGAAGAAAAATCTGATACATTTCTAGAGATTCTATCTAATCTATAGCATACTAATGCATCTATTTTCTTAGTAGCTATATCCTTCATAAGTTTTTTAAATTTGGGTCTCTCCAGTGATCCACCGCTAAAGCCCTCATCCTCATAAACAAGAAAAGTAAGGCTATTTCCATATTTTTGTGTAATATAGTCTTTGCACATTTGAATTTGGTTTTCTATAGATTCTCCTTTGCCTGTGAATTTTGACTTTCTACTATATATTGCTACGGTTTTCATTTTTAATAATCCTTTCTTTTAAAACTAGTATATATTGAAAAATTTAAGATAATAAATATCAGAACACAAGTTCGATATAGTTTAATTATAAGATTGGGTTTATTGTAAGTCAATAACATATAAGTTATAAGGATATTTCTTCATTAAAATATATTGAGATTCTTAGTATTAATTACATTATTTCAAATTAATAACCAAATATCAATAAATTGTATTGGAGTATATATGATGATAAAATACAAGTATATCAATAAAATGATATAAATTATAGGAAAAAAGAGGATAAATTATGAAAGGTTATCAATTAATAGGAACAGAAAACAACGATCAACTAACTGGCAATACAGGAAATGATATTTTAGATGGAGGATTAGGAAATGATCTTTTAATAGGAGGAAGGGGGAACGATACATATATATTTAATCGTGGCTATGGAGTTATAACAATAGAGGATTATGATGAAGCGATAGGAGCTATAGATACAATAAAATTTGGAGTAGGAATAAATATTGAAAATATTACTTTCTTAAGGATTATTGATAATTTAGAAATAAGCATTAAAGGTACAAATGATAAATTAATAGTTCGTAATTTTTACAAAGATAAAAGATATCAGATTGAAAATTTTATCTTTAATGATGGAAGTACATTTTATAAAAATGTTTTTGATAGTCTAATTATGTATGGAACACCGAATGCTGACACAATAAGGGCTTCAGATAAAAATGAAACAATAATTGCTTTAGGTTCAAATGATGCAGTTTATGGAAATGGAGGAAATGACTTTTTATATGGACAAGGCGGTGATGACAAACTATATGGTGGAAATGGTGATGATATCTTAGATGGAGGCGAAGGAAAAGATTACCTGTACGGAGAAAATGGCAATGACCTTTTAGATGGTAAAAACGGAGGTGGTTATTTAGAGGGTGGAGCTGGAGTTGATACTTATATATTTAGAAAAGGTTATGGACAAGTAAACATATACGAGTATTCAGGGGAAGCTAATACAATTATTGATACATTAAAACTTGAGGATATAAATCCAAATGAAATAAGCTTAAATTGCAATAGATATGATTTAATAATGAAGTTAAATGAGAGTAAGGATAGCATAACAATACAAGGCTATTTCTCTTCAGATTTGCATAAGATAGAAAAAATCCAATTTGCAGATGGAACAGTATGGGATATCAATACAATTAAGAGCAGTTTAGTATATTCAAATGGAACAGTCGGTATTGATAGTCTAAATGCAGAAGGTGAGGTGATCATGAATGGATATGAAGGTGATGATACACTAAGATCCGGAGCAGGTAATGATAAAATTTATGGAGGCACTGGAAATGATCAGGTCTATGGAAATGGAGGAAATGACCTTTTATATGGAGAGGACGGTGACGACAAACTATATGGTGGAAATGGTGATGATATCTTAGACGGAGGAGAAGGAAAAGATTACCTGTATGGAGAAAATGGCAATGACCTTTTAGATGGTAAAAACGGAGGTGGTTATTTAGAGGGTGGTGCCGGAAATGATACTTACATATTTAGTAAAGGTGATGGACAAGATATAATATACAACTCAAGTAGCCTAGATACTGATAATGATAAACTATCATTGAATGACGTTAATTTGTCTGAAACTGCTTTCATAAAATCCAATACTGATTTAATCATAAAACTAAATGAGACTACTGACTCAGTAACTATTTTAGGATATTTTAACTATGGAAAATACTCTTTGGAAGAAATAGAATTTATGAATGGCGAAACTTTAACGCCAGAAGATGTGAACAATGTAATATTAGGAAAGTATGTTTCTCATACAATACCACAGTATAACATTAGTTTAGATAAAGCCATTGAAATACTGAGCGAAGCTTCGAACCCAAGCATTTTTAATATTACTGGCACGTCAACTTCCTCAGATATAATGACAGATATATTATTAAATATGAATAGTTAGAATAATACTTAGTATTTACTCTTTTACTCCAGAAGCTCTGAAATTTTATATTTCAGAGCTTTTGTTATGATGCATTTATTAAATTGGTAGTAACTTTTATATCCAAAAGCTTTTCGATGGAACTCAAGTTTAAATATATAAACTCACCGTATACTAATGAGTTTATTACAAATTATAATTAAATATCAATAAATTGTATTAGTATATATATGATGTTAAAATACAAGTATATCAATAAAATGATATAAATTGTAGGAAAGGGGAGAAATTATGAAAGATTATCAATTAATAGGAACAGAAAATAATGACCAACTAACCGGCAACATAGGAAATGATCTTTTAGATGGAGGATTAGGAAATGACCTTTTACTAGGAGGAAAGGGAAATGACACATACATATTTAAACGTGGGTATGGTCATGATTTAATAATGGATTCTGATAGCACTGTTGGTATAATTGATACAATAATCTTTGGGGAAGATATTACTAATAGTGACTTACAGTTTAAAAGAGTTGGAGACAATTTAAGAATATCAATTATCGGAACAGATGATTACATTACTATTTCAAATTACTACTATGATGAAAAATATAGAATAGAAAAAATTCAATTTTATGATGGAACTATATGGGATAAAAGCACTATAGAAAAATTAAGTGGAATTAAAAAGGAACCTATTATCTATAATATCGGTTTTGGTGTAATTATTATTGAGGATGATGAGAAAGCTTCAGAAATTATAGATACCATTAGATTTGGACAAGGAATATTACCTAAGAATATAGCTTTTACAAAGACAGGTAATGATTTAGAGATAGGAATATTAGGTATAAGTGATAAGATAATAGTAAAAAATTATTATTCACTTGAACATTATAAAATACAGGAAATTGATTTTTATGACGAAAGCGTTTGGAATAGTCAGTTTATTGCTTCATATTATACATATGTTACGGGGAACGGAACTATAGAAGGAACTATAGGAAAGAATAATATAATTGGTAGTGTGAATACAGATCAAATAAGTGGCTTATCTGGAGCAGATTTTATAGATGGAAAAGGCGGAAGTGATTATATAAATGGTGGAGTTGGAAATGATACATATATATTTAACCTTGGCTATGGAACCATGGTAATTGAGGATTATGATGAAGCCACAGGTGTTATTGATACAATAAAGTTTGGAGAAGGAATAGATATAAATAGTATTGGTTTTATCAGGAGTGTTGATAACCTAGAGATTACGATTAAAGGTACTGAGGATAAATTAGTAATAAATAATTTTTACAAAAGCACAAATTATCAAATAGAAAAGTTTATTTTAGCTGATGGGATTATTTTTGATAGAAAAGCGATAAATACTTTGTTAGTATATGGTACTCCTGACAAAGATATAATAACAGTTTCAAGTAAAAACGAGACTATATTTGCTCTAGCTTCTGATGATACAGTTTATGGATATGGCGGAGACGATTTATTATATGGAGGCGAAGGAAACGACATTTTACACGGAGGACAAGGAGATGATCTCTTAGAAGGTGGACTTGGAAATGATACTCTATATGGCGAAGCCGGACAAGACATTTATGTATTTAGAAAAGGTGATGGACAAGATACTATAAACGATACTGCAGGGGAAAATAATACAATTATAGATACGTTGAGGTTCGAAGATATCGACTCAACAGAAGTAACTTTGAATAAGAGTGCTTATGACTTAGTCATTACTGTAAATGGAAGTAGCGATAGCGTAAGGATACTGAGCTATTTTTATAGCAATGATTATAAAGTTGAAAAGATAGAATTCCAAGATGGTGTGGTATTAGATATTAATGCAATTATGAAAGGTTACGTATACATAAATGGAACAAATTCAAACGAACAAATAAGTGGATATTGTTCAGGAGAAAATGAATTCATAGGAAATGTAATAATCAATGGATTTGATGGCAATGATACTTTAAATGGATCAGCTGGTAATGACAAAGTATACGGAGGCAATGGAGACGATACAATAGTTGGGAACAATGGAGACGATACTTTAGAAGGCGGAGCTGGAAAAGATACTCTACGAGGAAGTGCTGGAAAAGACATCTTAAAGGGTGGAAGTGAGGATGACACTCTAAACGGAGAAATTGGGGACGATATTTTAGATGGTGAAAAAGGAACTGATACGCTAACTGGCGGAGCAGGAAGTGATACTTACGTATTCAGAAAAGGAGACGGACAAGATATCATAGTTGATTATTCAGGGGAAGCTAACACAATTATTGATACTTTAAAATTTGAGGATATTGATGCAAGTGAAGTGTCCTTAAATTGTACTGGATACGACTTAATCATTGCTGTGAACGGTACTACAGATAGTGTGAGAATACAGAATTACTTTACAGCAGACTTGTATAAAATAGAAAATATTCAATTCAAAGATGGAACAACATGGGACATCAATACCATTAGGAATAGCATAGTATACGCAAATGGAACTGAAGAAAAAGATAGCTTATATGCAGCAGGACCAGTAACGATGAATGGTTATGGTGGAGATGATACATTAAGGACAGAAAATGCAAATGACAAGATATATGGCGGAGCCGGAATAGACACAATAATAGCAGGAGCCGGAAATGATAGTTTATACGGAGAAGTAGGAAATGACATTCTATACGGAAGAGTAGGAGATGATCTCTTAGAAGGTGGACTTGGAAATGATACTCTATATGGCGAAGCCGGACAAGACATTTATGTATTTAGAAAAGGTGATGGACAAGATACTATAAACGATACTGCAGGGGAAAATAATACAATTATAGATACTTTGAGGTTCGAAGATATCGACTCAACAGAAGTAACTTTGAATAAGAGTGCTTATGACTTAGTCATTACTGTAAATGGAAGTAGCGATAGCGTAAGGATACTGAGCTATTTTTATAGCAATGATTATAAAGTTGAAAAGATAGAATTCCAAGATGGTGTGGTATTAGATATTAATGCAATTATGAAAGGTTACGTATACATAAATGGAACAAATTCAAACGAACAAATAAGTGGATATTGTTCAGGAGAAAATGAATTTATAGGAAATGTAATAATCAATGGATTTGATGGCAATGATACTTTAAATGGATCAGCTGGTAATGACAAAGTATACGGAGGCAATGGAGACGATACAATAGTTGGGAACAATGGAGACGATACTTTAGAAGGCGGAGCTGGAAAAGATACTCTACGAGGAAGTGCTGGAAAAGACATCTTAAAGGGTGGAAGTGAGGATGACACTCTAAACGGAGAAATTGGGGACGATATTTTAGATGGTGAAAAAGGAACTGATACGCTAACTGGCGGAGCAGGAAGTGATACTTACGTATTCAGAAAAGGAGACGGACAAGATATCATAGTTGATTATTCAGGGGAAGCTAACACAATTATTGATACCTTAAAATTTGAAGATATTGCTGCAAGTGAAGTGTCCTTAAATTGTACTGGATACGACTTAATTATTGCTGTAAACGATAGTACAGATAGCGTGAGAATACAGAATTACTTTACAGCAGACTTGTATAAATAGAAATATTCAATTCAAAGATGGAACAACATGGGACATCAATACCATTAGGAATAGCATAGTATACGCAAATGGAACTGAAGAAAAAGATAGCTTATATGCAGCAGGACCAGTAACGATGAATGGTTATGGTGGAGATGATACATTAAGGACAGAAAATGCAAATGACAAGATATATGGCGGAGCCGGAATAGACACAATAATAGCAGGGGCCGGAAATGATAGTTTATACGGAGAAGTAGGAAATGACATTCTATACGGAAGAGTAGGAGATGATCTCTTAGAAGGTGGACTTGGAAATGATACTCTATATGGCGAAGCCGGACAAGACATTTATGTATTTAGAAAAGGTGATGGACAAGATACTATAAACGATACTGCAGGGGAAAATAATACAATTATAGATACGTTGAGGTTCGAAGATATCGACTCAACAGAAGTAACTTTGAATAAGAGTGCTTATGACTTAGTCATTACTGTAAATGGAAGTAGCGATAGCGTAAGGATACTGAGCTATTTTATAGCAATGATTATAAAGTTGAAAAGATAGAATTCCAAGATGGTGTGGTATTAGATATTAATGCAATTATGAAAGGTTACGTATACATAAATGGAACAAATTCAAACGAACAAATAAGTGGATATTGTTCAGGAGAAAATGAATTTATAGGAAATGTAATAATCAATGGATTTGATGGCAATGATACCTTAAATGGATCAGCTGGTAATGATAAAGTATACGGAGGCAATGGAGACGATACAATAGTTGGGAACAATGGAGACGATACTTTAGAAGGCGGAGCTGGAAAAGATACTCTACGAGGAAGTGCTGGAAAAGACATCTTAAAGGGTGGAAGTGAGGATGACACTCTAAACGGAGAAATTGGGGACGATATTTTAGATGGTGAAAAAGGAACTGATACGCTAACTGGCGGAGCAGGAAGTGATACTTACGTATTCAGAAAAGGAGACGGACAAGATATCATAGTTGATTATTCAGGGGAAGCCAACACAATTATTGATACTTTAAAATTTGAGGATATTGATGCAAGTGAAGTGTCCTTAAATTGTACTGGATACGACTTAATCATTGCTGTGAACGGTACTACAGATAGTGTGAGAATACAGAATTACTTTACAGCAGACTTGTATAAAATAGAAAATATTCAATTCAAAGATGGAACAACATGGGACATCAATACCATTAGGAATAGCGTAGTATATGCAAATGGAACTGAAGAAAAAGATAGCTTATATGCAGCAGGACCAGTAACGATGAATGGTTATGGTGGAGATGATACATTAAGGACAGAAAATGCAAATGACAAGATATATGGCGGAGCCGGAATAGACACAATAATAGCAGGAGCCGGAAATGATAGTTTATACGGAGAAGTAGGAAATGACATTCTATACGGAAGAGTAGGAGATGATCTCTTAGAAGGTGGACTTGGAAATGATACTCTATATGGCGAAGCCGGACAAGACATTTATGTATTTAGAAAAGGTGATGGACAAGATACTATAAACGATACTGCAGGGGAAAATAATACAATTATAGATACTTTGAGGTTCGAAGATATCGACTCAACAGAAGTAACTTTGAATAAGAGTGCTTATGACTTAGTCATTACTGTAAATGGAAGTAGCGATAGCGTAAGGATACTGAGCTATTTTTATAGCAATGATTATAAAGTTGAAAAGATAGAATTCCAAGATGGTGTAGTATTAGATATTAATGCAATTATGAAAGGTTACGTATACATAAATGGGACAAATTCCAATGAGCAATTAAATGGATATTGTTCAGGAGAAAATGAATTCATAGGAAATGTAATAATCAATGGATTTGATGGCAATGATACTTTAAATGGATCAGCTGGTAATGACAAAGTATACGGAGGCAATGGAGACGATACAATAGTTGGGAACAATGGAGACGATACTTTAGAAGGCGGAGCCGGAAAAGATACTCTACGAGGAAGTGCTGGAAAAGACATCTTAAAGGGTGGAAGTGAGGATGACACTCTAAACGGAGAAATCGGGGATGATATTTTAGATGGTGAAAAAGGAAATGATACACTAACTGGCGGAGCAGGAAGTGATACTTACGTATTCAGAAAAGGAGACGGACAAGATATCATAGTTGATTATTCAGGGGAAGCTAACACAATTATTGATACCTTAAAATTTGAAGATATTGCTGCAAGTGAAGTGTCCTTAAATTGTACTGGATACGACTTAATTATTGCTGTAAACGATAGTACAGATAGCGTGAGAATACAGAATTACTTTACAGCAGACTTGTATAAAATAGAAAATATTCAATTCAAAGATGGAACAACATGGGACATCAATACCATTAGGAATAGCATAGTATACGCAAATGGAACTGAAGAAAAAGATAGCTTATATGCAGCAGGACCAGTAACGATGAATGGTTATGGTGGAGATGATACATTAAGGACAGAAAATGCAAATGACAAGATATATGGCGGAGCCGGAATAGACACAATAATAGCAGGGGCCGGAAATGATAGTTTATACGGAGAAGTAGGAAATGACATTCTATACGGAAGAGTAGGAGATGATCTCTTAGAAGGTGGACTTGGAAATGATACTCTATATGGCGAAGCCGGACAAGACATTTATGTATTTAGAAAAGGTGATGGACAAGATACTATAAACGATACTGCAGGGGAAAATAATACAATTATAGATACGTTGAGGTTCGAAGATATCGACTCAACAGAAGTAACTTTGAATAAGAGTGCTTATGACTTAGTCATTACTGTAAATGGAAGTAGCGATAGCGTAAGGATACTGAGCTATTTTTATAGCAATGATTATAAAGTTGAAAAGATAGAATTCCAAGATGGTGTAGTATTAGATATTAATGCAATTATGAAAGGTTACGTATACATAAATGGAACAAATTCAAACGAACAAATAAGTGGATATTGTTCAGGAGAAAATGAATTTATAGGAAATGTGATAATCAATGGATTTGATGGCAATGATACTTTAAATGGATCAGCTGGTAATGACAAAGTATACGGAGGCAATGGAGACGATACAATAGTTGGGAACAATGGAGACGATACTTTAGAAGGCGGAGCTGGAAAAGATACTCTACGAGGAAGTGCTGGAAAAGACATCTTAAAGGGTGGAAGTGAGGATGACACTCTAAACGGAGAAATTGGGGACGATATTTTAGATGGTGAAAAAGGAACTGATACGCTAACTGGCGGAGCAGGAAGTGATACTTACGTATTCAGAAAAAGGAGACGGACAAGATATCATAGTTGATTATTCAGGGGAAGCCAACACAATTATTGATACTTATATATTTAGAAAAGGTTATGGACAAGTAAACATATACGAGTATTCAGGGGAAGCTAATACAATTATTGATACATTAAAACTTGAGGATATAAATCCAAATGAAATAAGCTTAAATTGCAATAGATATGATTTAATAATGAAGTTAAATGAGAGTAAGGATAGCATAACAATACAAGGCTATTTCTCTTCAGATTTGCATAAGATAGAAAAAATCCAATTTGCAGATGGAACAGTATGGGATATCAATACAATTAAGAGCAGTTTAGTATATTCAAATGGAACAGTCGGTATTGATAGTCTAAATGCAGAAGGTGAGGTGATCATGAATGGATATGAAGGTGATGATACACTAAGATCCGGAGCAGGTAATGATAAAATTTATGGAGGCACTGGAAATGATCAGGTCTATGGAAATGGAGGAAATGACCTTTTATATGGAGAGGACGGTGACGACAAACTATATGGTGGAAATGGTGATGATATCTTAGACGGAGGAGAAGGAAAAGATTACCTGTATGGAGAAAATGGCAATGACCTTTTAGATGGTAAAAACGGAGGTGGTTATTTAGAGGGTGGAGCTGGAGTTGATACTTATATATTTAGAAAAGGTTATGGACAAGTAAACATATACGAGTATTCAGGGGAAGCTAATACAATTATTGATACATTAAAACTTGAGGATATAAATCCAAATGAAATAAGCTTAAATTGCAATAGATATGATTTAATAATGAAGTTAAATGAGAGTAAGGATAGCATAACAATACAAGGCTATTTCTCTTCAGATTTGCATAAGATAGAAAAAATCCAATTTGCAGATGGAACAGTATGGGATATCAATACAATTAAGAGCAGTTTAGTATATTCAAATGGAACAGTCGGTATTGATAGTCTAAATGCAGAAGGTGAGGTGATCATGAATGGATATGAAGGTGATGATACACTAAGATCCGGAGCAGGTAATGATAAAATTTATGGAGGCACTGGAAATGATCAGGTCTATGGAAATGGAGGAAATGACCTTTTATATGGAGAGGACGGTGACGACAAACTATATGGTGGAAATGGTGATGATATCTTAGACGGAGGAGAAGGAAAAGATTACCTGTATGGAGAAAATGGCAATGACCTTTTAGATGGTAAAAACGGAGGTGGTTATTTAGAGGGTGGTGCCGGAAATGATACTTACATATTTAGTAAAGGTGATGGACAAGATATAATATACAACTCAAGTAGCCTAGATACTGATAATGATAAACTATCATTGAATGACGTTAATTTGTCTGAAACTGCTTTCATAAAATCCAATACTGATTTAATCATAAAACTAAATGAGACTACTGACTCAGTAACTATTTTAGGATATTTTAACTATGGAAAATACTCTTTGGAAGAAATAGAATTTATGAATGGCGAAACTTTAACGCCAGAAGATGTGAACAATGTAATATTAGGAAAGTATGTTTCTCATACAATACCACAGTATAACATTAGTTTAGATAAAGCCATTGAAATACTGAGCGAAGCTTCGAACCCAAGCATTTTTAATATTACTGGCACGTCAACTTCCTCAGATATAATGACAGATATATTATTAAATATGAATAGTTAGAATAATACTTAGTATTTACTCTTTTACTCCAGAAGCTCTGAAATTTTATATTTCAGAGCTTTTGTTATGATGCATTTATTAAATTGGTAGTAACTTTTATATCCAAAAGCTTTTCGATGGAACTCAAGTTTAAATATATAAACTCACCGTATACTAATGAGTTTATTACAAATTATAATTAAATATCAATAAATTGTATTAGTATATATATGATGTTAAAATACAAGTATATCAATAAAATGATATAAATTGTAGAAAAGGGGAGAAATTATGAAAGATTATCAATTAATAGGAACAGAAAATAATGACCAACTAACCGGCAACATAGGAAATGATCTTTTAGATGGAGGATTAGGAAATGACCTTTTACTAGGAGGAAAGGGAAATGACACATACATATTTAAACGTGGGTATGGTCATGATTTAATAATGGATTCTGATAGCACTGTTGGTATAATTGATACAATAATCTTTGGGGAAGATATTACTAATAGTGACTTACAGTTTAAAAGAGTTGGAGACAATTTAAGAATATCAATTATCGGAACAGATGATTACATTACTATTTCAAATTACTACTATGATGAAAAATATAGAATAGAAAAAATTCAATTTTATGATGGAACTATATGGGATAAAAGCACTATAGAAAAATTAAGTGGAATTAAAAAGGAACCTATTATCTATAATATCGGTTTTGGTGTAATTATTATTGAGGATGATGAGAAAGCTTCAGAAATTATAGATACCATTAGATTTGGACAAGGAATATTACCTAAGAATATAGCTTTTACAAAGACAGGTAATGATTTAGAGATAGGAATATTAGGTATAAGTGATAAGATAATAGTAAAAAATTATTATTCACTTGAACATTATAAAATACAGGAAATTGATTTTTATGACGAAAGCGTTTGGAATAGTCAGTTTATTGCTTCATATTATACATATGTTACGGGGAACGGAACTATAGAAGGAACTATAGGAAAGAATAATATAATTGGTAGTGTGAATACAGATCAAATAAGTGGCTTATCTGGAGCAGATTTTATAGATGGAAAAGGCGGAAGTGATTATATAAATGGTGGAGTTGGAAATGATACATATATATTTAACCTTGGCTATGGAACCATGGTAATTGAGGATTATGATGAAGCCACAGGTGTTATTGATACAATAAAGTTTGGAGAAGGAATAGATATAAATAGTATTGGTTTTATCAGGAGTGTTGATAACCTAGAGATTACGATTAAAGGTACTGAGGATAAATTAGTAATAAATAATTTTTACAAAAGCACAAATTATCAAATAGAAAAGTTTATTTTAGCTGATGGGATTATTTTTGATAGAAAAGCGATAAATACTTTGTTAGTATATGGTACTCCTGACAAAGATATAATAACAGTTTCAAGTAAAAACGAGACTATATTTGCTCTAGCTTCTGATGATACAGTTTATGGATATGGCGGAGACGATTTATTATATGGAGGCGAAGGAAACGACATTTTACACGGAGGACAAGGAGATGATCTCTTAGAAGGTGGACTTGGAAAT